>NZ_JAUBQB010000152.1:0-4572 GCF_036701035.1 Microcoleus sp. Pol7_B2
GCTAATTTACGATGATTACATTGATGTCGTATAACTTAACTATAGAGAGGCTTTGATTGTTTTCGGAGATGTCTAGTGACAGAATCGTCGGAGATAAAGCTGAGAATTTAGAAAAGGCGATCACCTGTTATGAAGGAGCCTTGCAAGTTATTAGCCGCGATCGAGATCCTGAACTTTGGGGAACGCTGCAAAATAACCTGGCACTTGCTTACACTCGCCGAGTTGAAGGCGATGGGGTACAGAATTTAGAAAAAGCGATCGCTTGTTATCAAGTTGCCTTAAAAGTTCGTACTGATTCTGATTGGGCTAGTAGCCAATTTCACCTTGGTCTTGCCTATAGCGAAAGGATTTTAGGGGACAAAATCCAGAACCAGGAACGGGCGATCGCAGCCTATCAAGCAGCCTTACAAATTTATACTCTCGAAACCTATCCAGAAAGATGGGCTAAAACCCAGTTAGATTTGGGTTTTGCTTACCGCAAATTGGCACAAATTGCTAATGCTTTAACCTGTTTTCAAGCGGCCTTAAAAGTCTTTACACCTACTTGGTTCCCTAGAGAGTGCATCGAAACCGGACTTGAGTTGGGAAAGGTAGCATTGGGTACTGGCAAAAAGGCAGAAGCTTTTGAAGGTTTTGAGATTGTAATTGAAGCTGTAGAGATGCTCAGCCGTTGGGGTGATTCTGAATCTTTACATCAAGAAATTCCTGCAAAGATTTCTGCTTACACAAAAATAGTAGCGCTTTGCATGGACTGTGGAGAACTAGAAAAAGCTAGAGAATATGCTGAACGCTCAAGTTCTCCTGTTATTTTAGACATCCTAGAAAATGTTCAGATCCAGCAAATAACTTCAACTTCACAGTTTCTTATTAAAGCTTTAGACACCGTTGCCAAAAGCGAAAATAATTCGCAAGCTTTGTACCAGCTTCTAGAAGCCAACCTAGATAAACTGGACAACAGTTTTGTCGAACGATTAAGTCTAATAAAGTTTGATATATCTCAACTAGGGCCAGGGGAAGCAATCAATTTAGCGGCAAGAATTCTCAACTTTAGCAGTCTCATTGAAGATTTCCCCAAAGGCAATTCAGAAAACAACCGGAAGATTGCTAAAACAGGCTACGAAGTTGCAGCTACTGTTTTTACCGAAGAAAACTTACCCGAACAATGGAATTTTATTCAACATAAAATTCGCCCTAATTTACCAGTGGAATTATTGGAAGTTATTTCCGAAAATCAAGGTAAAATTCGAGTGGATACCTTACTTGAACATGAGCGAGAGCAACTTGAGAAGTATTTTGTTAAAACAGCGCAAAAACTTATATCTTTGACAGCTAACCCAGAACCTATAGACGAACTTTTTATAAAGTGGGTAGAGAAAATATTTCGTGATGCTAACCCAGAGCAACTTGACGAAATTTTTGTTGACGAGATGCCAGATGAAGACGATGCTATGCTATCCGAAGTTCCACCTGAAAAGAGAAAAGAAATTGCTTCGGGTATTTTGGTTTTAAGCTGGCGCATAAGCGACTTCAAAAAAGGTAATGAGGCTAATAATTTAGAAATTGCGATCGCAGGTTACAAAATTGCTGCCACAGCCTTAACCCGCGAATCTACTCCTGAAGAGTGGGCGCTTTGTCAGATGTTTCTCGGCATGGCTTATCGTCGCCGTTTTAAGGGCGATCGCGCCGAAAATCAAGAACAAGCGATCGCTTACTGTCAAGATGCCCTACAAGTATATACCCGCGAAGCTTTTCCGATACAGTGGGCAACGATTCAAAATACATTGACTCTTGCCTATGACAACCGAATTTGGGGAGATCAGTTAGAGAATGCAGAATTGGCGATTGCTGCAGGCGTTGCTGCAATGGAAGTTCGCACCCGCGAAGCAATGCCTGAAGAATGGGCCCAAGTGCAAAACAATTTGGGCATCGTTTACTGCGATCGCATCTGCGGCGACAAGGCGGAAAACTTGGAAAAAGCGATCGCCTGTTATGAAAATGCCCTGGTATTCCGCACCCGCGAAGAATTCCCTGAACTTTGGGCGCAAACTCAAATGAATCTGGCCTCTGCCTACCGCCACCGACTTCATGGCGATCTGGTAGAAAATGTTGAGAAGGCGATCGCAGTTAACCAAGAAGCATTGCAAGTTTACACTCAAGACGAGTTTCCCGTTGATTGGGCTAGAGTAAAAATGAATCTGGCTAATGCTTATTTGCATCGACTTAATGGCGATCGAAATGAGAATTTAGAAATAGCTATCGCACCCCATAAAGCTGCCTTACAAATCTTTAACCAGGAGGATTTTCCTAGAGAGTGGGCTATGGGTCAAATGAATCTAGGCAGTTGCTACAACCTCGATCGAAATGAAGAGGCGATCGCCTGTTATCAATCAGCAATGGCTGTCTTCACGCCAACTGCTTTCCCATTTGAATGCTTGAAGGTTGGAGAAATGCTGGGAAACAGAGCATTTGTAATGGGAAATTGGAAATTAGCCATTGAGGGATATAGTATCGCGATTGAAGCTGTAGAAACCAGCCGTACTTGGGCAACTTCGGAATCTCGCCGCCAAGAAATTCTCTCAGACGCGATCGACGTTTATGCAAAGATGGTGGAAGCCTGCATCAATAACAAGCAGTTAGATAAAGCTGTTGAATATGTAGAGCGATCGCGTTCTAAACGCCTCGTAGACTTGATGGCAAGCAATGACCTCTACTCAAGTGCAGAAATTCCTGCTGAAATTAAACAATATTTACAGGATTTTGAACAGCTACAGCAGCAAATTGACAAGGAACGAGGGCGCAATCAACCTAGCAGCGACATTGATAATAGCAAACTTGATAACAGCCGTGCTGCTGTCAAAGCTTACAATCAAACAATTGCTGATCTGGAAGCTGAAAAACTCCTGATTTGGGAACAACTTCGCCGCCTAGATCCGGTGCTGGCTGGTCAAATTCGAGTCAATCCTCTCAACTTCCCATCCATCCAGCAACTTATCGATAAACCCACTACTGCAATTCTCAGCTTTTACACCACCGTTAGCGACACCTTTATCTTCGTGGTGCGGCAAAACCAAATTACCCTGCAAAGTTGCGCCAATTTAGGATTGGAGGCTTTACACGGGTGGATTTTCCAGCAGTGGTTAGAGCAATACGTTGAGGATAAAATTTACTGGCAAGAGTAATTGAATAGGATGCTAGCTGAAATCGCCAATTTTTTAAATTTGGATGATTTAATAGTATGGCATTTAGATGGAATTTATGAACTCATTATAATTCCTCATGTTGCCCTTCACCACATTCCCTTTGCTGCGCTTCCTATTGCAGATAACCGCTATTTAGGAGACAAGTTTCTCATTCGTTACGCGCCCAGTTGCCAAGTGTTAGAATTCTGCCAGCAGCGTCCCTCATTCCGCAGTAACCTTAATTGTGGCACTGTTGAAGATGCAACGGGCGACTTGCCTTGTGCCAGTTTTGAAGGAGAGCAACTCGCACTTCTTTATAGTATCCCAGACAATCAACGCTTAAAAGGTCGCCATCAAGCTACAGTTAATAACTATCGAGAACTAGCGCGAACCGTCCAAATCCTTCACTCTAGCCACCACGCCCAGTCCCGCCTCGACAATCCCTTAGAATCGACATTAATTTTAGGAGATGGCTGCATTACTTTAGGTCAGTTAATGACTCCTGCATGGCGTTTCCCTCAGTTATCGGATGTATTTCTTTCCTGCTGTGAAACAGGATTGGGGATGATTGATATTACTGATGATGTCCTTACTTTTTCGACGGCTTTTTTGTCTGCGGGAGCTAGAAGTGTTATCAGTACGCTCTAGGCTGTCGATGATTTAGCCACAGCGCTTTTTTCGATTTTTTACTATCAAGAGTGGCAGCAGGGAAAGAATCGACCAGAAGCCATTAGAAAAGCTCAATTTAAGTTGCGGATGCTTACGGGGGATACCCTAGCTGCTAGTTACAAACCCCAACTCAAAGAAGTGTTGAAACAGAAACTTAAAGAAACCGAGACGCTCCGCAAAAGCTCTAAGGCAGAACGAGATACTTGCTCCTCCGGTTCCCAAGTTTATCGGCAATTGCATGAAGAATACCAAAAGTATGATAAGATTGGCCAACAAATTCATCAGTCTCTCAAAAATTTGGATAGAATTTGTCAAGAATCAAAGCCTTTCTCTCACCCTATTTACTGGGCAGCTTTTATAGGCGCGGGAGTTCGCTAAAAAAAATAGAGCTAAAAAAGATGTTTTATGTCCGATAATTTACTTGACCCCATCTATCATGTTGTTCGCGATTGTGAAGGTCGCGAGTACCGCTTGCGAGTGGACGGTGACAGTGGTTTATTCATTGTCAAGGTGTTACAGCAAGGCAGCGAAATCGGAAGGGTTCAGTGGTTTTTTCATCCACCAGATCAAATGTCCCTTGGCGACCTAATTATTGATGATGCTGTCGTCCACACTCCTCAAAACCTGGCGAGCGCACTTTTGCAACTTGTATTTAGGGCTTGCTGAATAATCGAGTGCATATTGCGTCGCGAAAGGTTTCGAGCGCGTGATCGAGAATAAAGTG
>NZ_JAUBQB010000153.1:0-4560 GCF_036701035.1 Microcoleus sp. Pol7_B2
CTATTTCACCTGAAATTGCTTGGGAAGCTTTCATTACTGTGGCTAAATCTAGCGTCTCTCCCAAATTGGTGCTAGTGGTAGTAGGCGCATTGGTTGTTGTGTTAACTTTTGTTTGAGTTGTGGTTTTGGTTCTAGCTAGGAATTGGGGGTATTTTTGTTCTAAATCCTCCACTTTAGCTATAGCGCCCCAGAGTTGGTAGCTATAATGAGCTTTTTGCATATAAAGTTGAGCAAAATCTTCTTTGCCTTTAGCAAACCAGAATTTAGCCGCTAGTTCGTTCGCCAAAGCTTCGTTCTGGATATAGTCGTTTTCTCTAGCCGAAGCGATCGCTTTGTCGTATAAATCCATTGCTTCTAAATCTTTCCCAGCTACCCGCGCTATTTCTGCTTCAACGAGCAGATACTTATGTAAATAGTTTTCCGGACAATTATTCGCCCAAATTTTCATTTTTTCTTGATTTATTGCCAGCTTTGAATAATACTCGGCTTTTTCAATTGGACTCGCTTGAAGAATAACATTCAATAAAATCAAAGAATGGTAAAAATAATGTTCAGATTCGTTGGCAAGTCCGATTGTAAAGGGGAGCATTTCTTCACTTGAATTAGCGGCGTTCAACGCTTCAGCATAGTTTTCATACAGGAAAAAAAGTTGAGCTTTCAATGTCCTATACAATGCTATGCCGGGGGAAAACTGACTTTCCTGCCCCATTTGCATACAGCCATTTTCATTAAAGCGATCGCTGCTCAATGAGAATTTATCTGCTGTCAAACCTTGTAGATTAAAGACAAAATGCTGGCACATAATTTGTGCCTCTACAAAGACTTGATTTTTTATCTTTAGTAAATATTCGGTATATTTATAAGATTCTTCCAGAACGCTACTTAATTTCTCTCCCATTAAAATTTTTTGCACAATAGAATTGTACGCAATATAGCAAGCATAAATATCCCCAGTTTCAATCCCGGCTTGATAACCTTTTCTAAAAATAGGCAGATTCGTTCGCATATGGCTGCGCCAGTGACCGATTAACCCCGCAAATAAATTAGAAACTTTACATATTAACTTAAAATTATTAAGTTTTTCATTCAAATCTATGGCTAATATACCAAACTGATAACCAGCTTCATAATCCCCTAATCTCGATCCAGCTAAAATTCCCCAGAACGCATAGCCATGAGGAGATACGTCAGAATTGCCATATTGGATGGAGAGATTCACCATCTTTAATGTAGTCAAAGCGAGTAAGTCTTGGTCAGTAAAATAAGCAGGTCCAGTCATATTCATCAATATCTGCATACAAGCCATAATTTCTCGGTCTTGCATTGCAGAGGCATCAATTAAATCTGCTATTTTAATTGTTTGGAGGTGCGTGCGATAGGTCTGCAACTCTAATTCTAATTGGGCTAGCAGTTCGTCATTACTGTTAGGCCAGGTTAACCCTAAATCTATTAAGGCTTCTGAACCTACTTTAATGTTCGCTATATATTTGCCAGTATTATCATAAAATATTAAGCGCATATTTTGAATCGCTGCTTTATCTAAATTAGATTTAGCTTTAGTTAGCAGCAAATCAAAAAGTTCTTCGGCTTTTTCAAAATTGCTACAAAGATATTCGCACTCGGCCTGTTCTTGGTATAACTCAAAAATTAACCGATAATCTTCCTCCCAAATATTTTGAGGCAATATTTTGAGGGCCGCTTTTAGATATTTTAAAGCAGGTTCATAAGCTGCCGAAGCCTTAGCTTTTTTACCAGCAATTAAATTCAACTTTGCTAATTCATAAATTGATTCTGAACAGGTCAAGAGTTCTGCGCCTATATTCAAATGATTAATAATGTCAAATATTTTCTCTTCTAATTCTTTCTCCGCAGTATCCTTGAGAACTAATTGACCGATTTTTAAATGAGTTTCCTTTTTTTCCTCTTGGGGAATGAGGGCATAAGCCGCTTGTTGCACTCTGTCATGGAGAAATTTGAAAGAAATAATTACGAGGCGAGCGTCTATTATTTCTTCCGGTGTAGTTTCCCATTCAGAAATCGGCAATACTAATCCTTCCTGTATGGCAGGTAAAAGGTCGTAATAAGTTACGACGGCTGTTGTTTCTTGAATGATAGAAAGAGTATGTAAATTAAATGTATTACCGACACAAGCAGCTAACTGTAAAATCTTTTGGGTTGCGGCAGAAAGTTTTCTTAACTTCCTAATCATTAACTCCACAACATTATCAGTAATTCCGATGGCCTCAATTTGACCCATGTCCCATTGCCATTGGGCATGGCGGCCTTGGGAGGGGGGAATAAATTTCAGTAAGTTTTCCTGAAACAGGGTTTTGAAAAATTGATTGACAAAGAAGGGATTGCCAGAAGTTTTTTTGATAGCTAATTCTGCTAATTGCCCTACTGCGTTAGTATGTAGCGTGTCGGCAATTAGGTTGCTAATATGTTCTAGGGCTAAAGGAGTTAAGGTGATTTCATTAATAATGGCACCTTTAGTCCGAAGCAAATCCAGCGTTATAATTAACGGATGGTTGGGATTCACTTCGTTATCCCGATACGCGCCGATTAAAAATAAATATTTTGTTCCTTCATCGGCCATCATTATTTCGAGCAATTTCAGAGTAGCGGAATCAGCCCATTGTAAATCGTCTAAAAAAATGACTAAAGGATGCTCGGCTGAGCAAAATACGCGGATGAATTTTTGAAAGATTAAATTAAAGCGGTTTTGTGATTCGCTAGCACCTAATTCTTGGACGGGTGGTTGTTTGCCAACGATGAGTTCTACTTCTGGAATGACATCAATAATAACTTGACCGTTATCACCAAACGTCGCTAAAAGTTTTTCTTTCCAGGCGCCCAGTTGCGTTTCGGTTTCAGTTAATAGTTGCTTGACTAAAGACTGAAAGGATTTGACTACAGCCGCATAAGGAATATTGCGTTGAAATTGGTCAAATTTTCCGGCAATAAAATAACCGTTAGCCTTAGTAATAGGTTTATAAACTTCTTGCACTAAGGCTGATTTACCAATGCCAGAGTAACCCGACACTAACATAATTTCTGTTGTGCCATTGCTGACGCGCTGGAATGCTGCTAATAAGGTTTCAATTTCGCGTTCTCTACCATAAAGTTTTTGAGGTATTTGAAACTTATCACTAATATCTTTTTGGGCGAGATCAAAATCTACAATCGTTCCTTTAGCCTGTAGTTGTTCCAGACATTCTTCTAAATCTGCGATAATTCCCCAAGCACTTTGGTATCTTTTTTCAGCCGTTTTTTCTAACAGTTTTACTACAATCTCAGAAACCGCTTTAGGAATTTCAGGATTAATTTCATGGGGCGGCACTGCTTGTTTAGCAATATGACAGTGCACTAATTCCATTGCATCGTTGTAATCCCATGGCAGTTGCCCCGTTAGCAGTTCGTAAAAAGTGACTCCTAATGAGTAAAAATCAGTGCGGTAGTCGATCGCTCGGTTCATTCTGCCTGTTTGTTCCGGCGATATATAGCTCAGAGTGCCTTCTAAAACATTAGGATTTTTTAGGGTAGGATTCTCACGAGTTAAAACAGTAGAGATGCCAAAATCTATTATTTGGACTAGCCCTGTTGTGGAATTAATAATAATATTGCTCGGGTTGATATCTTTATGAATAATGTTATGTTGATGAATTTGACCTAAAGCTCTGGTTATTTTAATAGCGGTTGGCAAAAACTCTTCTAAGGTAAGTTTTTGAGCAGCCAACCACAGCTTTAATGCTTCTCCACCACTATCCTCGAAAATAATAGCCAAACTGTTCTGGTATCTCTCTAAGCTGTAGGTTTTAGGGACACTTTCTAGGTCAATATTGCGTGTAATTTCGTATTCCTGCTTGTATCTGACTAACGAAGCTGGCAGCGGATAATCTTGCTTGAGAAATTTGAGAATTATCGGTTGGTTGTCTTGCTTTCTCAGTCCTCGGTAAACTAAAGAATTGTTACTTTCATGAATTGGGTTCGTAATTTCGTAGCCTGCTAAGTTAATCATTTTTGCAGTCTCTCTTAAATATTAATATACAAGTTTTTGAGGAAGTGTCAATTTATAAGTAGATGTATGCTCTGATACCTAATTCTACTCTACACTTTCATAAAAACTTAAGATTTACTAAAAATAATTTTATTTAACATTTCTTAAAAAAAATACAAATAAAGATTCATATTAGGAGGGAGCTCGCAGCTTCCTCCAAAAGCAGGCAGAACAGAGACCAAGGGCGAGATCCCTTGGTCTTCAGAGCAGATTTGTAGGGCTTGTTATAGTTACTAGATCGCTCGTCAGATATGCCTAGATCCGCATCTGAGTTAAATCCTTCAGCTAAGAGCATTTTTTGAGAGGATTCTTGAGTTGAAAAACCGTAAATATTGTCCATAGCTGCTTACCTATGTTTATTACCGATCTTTTGATTTGGGAAACTACGGTTTTGCATCGATTTGTAGGGGTAACTTAATAATAAATTTGGTGCCGACTCCGACCTCACTTTTACATTCTATTTCACCCAGAAGTTTTTGGGTAACTAAATTGTAGACAATATG
>NZ_JAUBQB010000029.1:0-3284 GCF_036701035.1 Microcoleus sp. Pol7_B2
TCTACTGAATATGCTTTCATTGGTGTATTTTTTTTAATCTATTCTTATTGTACCTCATAACACCCGGAAGTGCTGTAAGTTTGAGGTTGTCTGTTGCTGCTCAACTATACCGTTAGACCACTAACTTACTAGACTGGCACTTCTAGAAGATAGCTATAGTAATGCAGACTGAAAATAACCATAATAAAAACCCGGTTTCTTCAATCAACCGGGTTTTTATCTATTCGATCGCCCTTACCCCAATCTACAATTACTACAAGGTAGAAGTGCCACTTAAATCGCTACTTGTTGGTAGCTGAATGGGACTCAAATTCGCATTAAGTAAGAGGTCAGCTTCCTTACCAGAAGGATTAGCAGTAGGAGCGATCGCACTACCAACACTCGCCGCTTGCAAAGGTAGAATTGGCTGAGTTTGAGCGCTGGTTAGAGATGTTAACAAGCTGTTAGACTCGTAGATGAGAATGTCATCATCGATGCCACTAAAGCTATTCAGGGTTGGAATTGAACCGCCATTTAGCAAGATGTCATCGGTGGTAGTTGTGGCAGCAGTTAGTGTTGAAATAGCTGGATTAGTAGATGTTGTCACCAGTGGCTGGCTGGCACTTTCTAGATTAGTAGTCGTGCTGTTTGGCTGGCTAGTTGGTGCAGTAATCGTGCTGTTTGACTGGCTAATTGGTTCAATAGTCGTGCTGTTTGGCTGACTAATTGGTTCAGTAGTCGTGCTGGACAAGCTAGTATCAGAACCGCTGTCGATCGCACTTAGAACATCGTCGCTATCAACAGGTTCGCCGGTTAAAAAATCGATATCCGAGGGAGTATTGAAAACTCCAGGCAGCGGGGCTCCGGGGGTGATGGAAATAAACCGAGAACTATCGATCGCACTAAATTGAGTGTCTTTCACCCAAGCTAAATGTTCGCCGGTACCTGCGATGCTAATCAAAGCATCGTTAGTATAATTTTCGCCGCCTTGAACGATTTGCAATTGGTCAAAAGTGAGGTCTTGTGAGAGTCCGAAGTAATCGCGATCGCCCTGGAAGTAGAAAATGTTATCAAGTCCCGAACTTGGTGCTAGCACAAATATGTCGGAACTACTGCCTCCAATCAGCGAATCTTGGCCATTTCCGCCCTTGAGCACGTTGTTTCCTTCGCCGCCGTAGAGACTGTCATCGCCTTCGTTACCGTTCAGGCTGTCATTGCCACTGCCACCATTTAAGAAGTCGTTGCCATTACCGCCATCAAGGGTGTCATTGCTGCTGCCACCGTCGAGACTGTCATCGCCTTCGTTACCCAAGAGGTTGTCGCTGCCGGCTTCCCCGGTTAGCAAGTCGTTGCCACAACCGCCGTCAAGGGTGTCCTGACCGGCACCTCCCAGCATGGTGTCGTCCTCGCATTCGCCGAACATTAAGTCGTCGCCGTTACCACCGCCCATCCAATCGTTGCCACCACCACCTGTGAGGGTGTCGTCGCCGGAATCGCCTGTGAGGGTGTCGTCGCCGGAGTCGCCGACAACCATGTCGTTACTGGCCCCGCCGTCCATCAAGTCGGTTTCGTCGCCACCGTAGAGGGTGTCTTCCCCTACTTCGCCTAACATCGTGTCTTGCCCTTGACTGCCAAACATCAAGTCGTTGCCGGCACCTCCGAAGAGTTTGTCGTCGTCGATGCTGCCGTCAATTTTGTCGTTGCCGGCACCGCCGAACAGTTGGTCGTTGCCCGTACCGCCGAACAGTTGGTCGTTGCCGGCGCCGCCGTCGATGCTGTCGTAGCCGGAACCGCCGTCGATTTTGTCTTCGCCTGCTTCTCCAAAAATCAGGTCGTCGTCTTCGTCGCCCCAAATGTTATCGCTGCCGGCGCCGCCGTTGATGAAGTCATCGCCGGCTTTTGCCCAAATGTTGTCGTTGCCATCGCCGCCGAGAATCGAGTCTGCGCCGGAACCGCCGTCTATGTTGTCGCTGCCGGTTTGTCCGAGGAGGGTGTCGGCTGCATCTCCGCCGTAGATTTGGTCGTTGCCACGGCCGCCGTCGATCAAATCTTGGTCTTCGCGGCCGTAGAGTTCGTCGTCGCCGTCGTTGCCCCACAGCGTGTCATTTCCGGTACCGCTATCGAGGAAGTCGTTGTCGTCGTTACCTTCGAGGCTGTCGTTGCCGGATTGACCGAAAATTCGATCGCGCCCCTCTCCCCCTGCTAAAGTATCGTTGTTCGCCCCGCCGTCGATGTAGTCGTCGCCGCTGTTGCCGTCGGCGATGTCGTTGCCGTCATTTCCGAAAATGCGATCGCGCCCTGCGCCGCCAGTTAAGCTATCATCGTCCGCGCCACCTTCTAGGTAGTCGTCGCCATTGTTACCAGAGAGGGTATCTTTGCCGATTTGACCGAAAAGTCGATCGGCCCCTTCGCCACCATCGAGGCTGTCGTTGCCCGATTCGCCGCGCAGAATGTCATCTCCGGTTTGTCCTAACAGCGTATCCTCGTTATCTCCACCCCACAGTTCGTCATTATCGGCATTGCCTTCTAAGAAGTCATTGCCTTGGCGACCGTATAATTTGTCACTGCCATCATTGCCGGAGAGAGTGTCGTTTTCGGTACCGCCATCTACAAAATCGTCGCCTGTTCCGCCAGCTAGGGTATCATCGCCACCTTCCCCGTAGAGGCTATCATTATTTTCGCCGCCGTCGAGTTGGTCGTTGCCGAAACCGCCGAACAGGGTATCGCTGCCGGATTCTCCCAGCAAATTGTCGTTGTCGTCTCCTCCCCAAAGAGTGTCGCTATCGTCGCCACCGAACAGGGTATCGAGGCCGGATTGACCGTAAATTCGATCGCGCCCTTGATTCCCCTGAAGCAAATCATTACCGGAACCGCCATCAACAAAGTCATCGCCCCGGTTGCCGATAACCGTGTCATCACCGACTTGTCCGAACAAACTGTCGTTATTATCACCACCGTCGAGAATGTCGTTACCGTCACCGCCTTCGAGGGTATCGTTTTCAGTACCGCCATTGAGAGTATCGTTGCCGAGTTCCCCAAAAAGTCGGTCTGTTCCTGAGTTGCCTTCGAGGATGTCATCGCCACCGAAGCCGTAGAGAGTGTCGTTGTCAGCTTGACCGAGAAGGGTATCGTTACCGTCGCCTGCTAAGAGTGAGTCATTGCCGAAACCGCCTTGCAATAAGTCGTTGCCAGCTTCGCCGAACAGGGTATCTTTGCCGTCTCCGCCGTAGAGGGAATCGTTACCTTCGCCAGCATCAAGGATGTCATCGCCGTTTTCCCCAAACAGGTAGTCGTCACCAGCTTGG
>NZ_JAUBQB010000029.1:3384-73223 GCF_036701035.1 Microcoleus sp. Pol7_B2
GCTGATAAAGTGTCATCGCCTTGACCACCCCAGAGATAGTCGTTGTCAATTCCAGCATCGAGAATGTCTTTGCCGTCACCACCGTAGAGGGAATCGTTACCTTCGCCAGCATCAAGGATGTCATCGCCGTTTTCCCCAAACAGGTAGTCATCGCCAGCTTGGGCTGATAAAGTGTCATCGCCTTGACCACCCCAGAGATAGTCGTTGTCAATTCCAGCATCGAGAATGTCTTTGCCGTCTCCACCGTAGAGACTGTCGTTGCCTTCGGCTGCATCGAGGATGTCGTCGCCCGCTTCGCCAAACAAGTTGTCATCACCTGCTTTGGCGTATAAAGTGTCATCGTCTTGACCTCCCCAAAGTTGGTCGTTGCCAATTCCGGCATCGAGGATGTCTTTGCCGTCGCCACCGTAGAGGTTGTCGTTGCCTTCTGCTGCATCGAGGGTGTCGTCGCCCGCTTCGCCAAACAGGTTGTCGTCGCCATCGTCGCCTAGGAGGATGTCGGCATCGTCGCCGCCATAGAGTTGGTCGTTGCCGAGGCCTGCATTCAGGGTGTCTTTGCCGGTGCCGCCGTAGAGATAGTCGTTGCCTGTTCCGGCGTCTAGGGTGTCGTCGCCTGCATCGCCTGCGAGAGTGTCGTTTCCGGCTTCGCCGATGAGGGTGTCTTTTTCGTCACCGCCGGAGAGTTCGTCGTCGCCGGTGCCGCCGTAGATGAGGTCGGTGTCTCCTTGTCCGTAGAGTTTGTCGTTTTCGCCTTCGCCGTAGATGGTGTCTTTGTCTTCGCCGCCGTACACAAAGTCGTCGCCAGCGCCACCGTAGAGTAAGTCTTTGCCTGTTTCGCCAAAAATTGTGTCGTTACCATAACCAGCGTCTCCGGCAACGGTGTCGTCATCGCTACCGGCGTAGATTAAGTCGTTGGCATCGCCACCTCGGATGTAGTCTTGACCGGCTTCACCGTAAAGAGTGTCTCTGTCTTGATTGCCGTAGATGCTGTCGCCGCCTTCGCCGCCGTAGATTAGGTCGTTGCCGAATTCGCCGTAGAGTTGGTCGTTGCCGCCGAGTCCGTCAATGCGATCGTCCCCAGCATCGCCGGTGATAACATTAACCGTATCGTCGCCGGTAATATTATCGTCATGCCGAGAACCCGCGACGTTTTCAATGTCGGCAATTTTGTCTTGATTTCCCCAACCGTCGGTAGCATTGCCTGTTTGTAAATTGACAGTAACGCCGTTCGGGTCGCGGCGGTAGCTGAGAATGTCGATGCCTTCTCCGCCGTAAAATGAGTCATTGCCGGCATTGCCAATTAATAAATCGTTGCCTTCTAATGCCCAAATTCGGTTATCTTTTTCGTTGCCAATTAAGATGTCTTCAAAGCGAGTACCGATGATGTCTTCTAAGTTTCTCAAAGCATCGGTAGTGCCAAAACCGTCTTTACCAGTACCAGCAGCAATTTCAAAATCCCGTTCTAGTTCCGTGTAGTATTCGCTGGGATTAACTGCGGTGACGAATTCTTTGAAACGTTGGTTGGTGTTGTTGTCGTAGTCGCTATTTTCGTCAATATTAACGATAACACCACTGGGAGAATTGATGTAATTAACGAGATCGACTCCTTCTCCCCCATCAATTAAATCATCGCCGATTTCTCCGATTAACGAGTCATTGCCAGTACCGCCAAATAATTCGTCGTTGCCAGCGTTGCCGTTGAGAGTGTCATCGCCGGCTTGGCTTAGAAGTACGTCGTCATCGAAGCCGCCAAACAGGGTATCTTTGCCGTCGCCACCATCGATGTAGTCTTTGCCTTGACTGCCGAAAAGGTTGTCTTCGCCTGCTTGTCCGTAAATATCATCGTCGTCGGCCCCGCCATCAATGATGTCTTGGTCGTCGCCACCTTCCAGCCAGTCATTATTTTCGTTGCCTTGGATGACATCGTTGCCGGCTTGTCCGTAAATTCTGTCATCACCGGTATTGCCGGAAAGCAAGTCTTGGCCGTTGCCGCCATCGATGAAGTCATCGTCTGCGTTGCCTTCTATGGTGTCGCTGCCATCTTGCCCGTAGAGGATGTCTTCGCCTTCGTTGCCTTGGATAAAGTCGCGGCCGCTGCCACCTTCGGCGTAGTCTTCGCCGGTGTTGCCTTGGATGATGTCGTTGCCGGATTGGCCGTAGAGTTTGTCGTTGCCTTGTTCGCCGTAAAGTAGGTCATTTTCGGTGCCGCCGTCGATGATGTCGTCACCTTCACGGCCGTAGAGAATGTCGTTGCCAGCGTTGCCGTAGAGAAGGTCGCTATCAATCCCGCCGTCGAGGATATCTTCACCTTCATTTCCTTCTAGGGTGTCGCTGCCAGCTTCGCCGAGGAGGATGTCTTTACCATCGCCACCATATACTTCGTCGTTATCTGTTCCAGCATAAACAATATCATTGCCAGCTAAGGCATAAACAATATCATCGCCAGCACCACTGGTAATTATATTAACTCCATCATCACCTTCGATTCGATCGCCAAAGCCAGAACCGACAACATTTTCTAGACCAGAAATATTATCTTGTCCGCCAAATCCATCTGTAGCAATACCATCTTTCAAACTGACGTAAACACCATTAGGATCGCGGCGGAAACTTACAGTGTCAATTCCTCCATTTCCTTCTAGTCGATCGTTGCCAGCACTGCTAACAACAAGATCGTTACCAGCACCGGCTTCAATGGCATTATCTAAAGCGTTGCCGATTAAAATATCTTCAAAAGAAGAACCAACAATGTTTTCAACTCCAACGATACTATCTTCTGAACCAAACCGATCTAATGCTTTACCTGAACCAATTGCAAAATTAGGTTCAAGGTCAAAGATTCCTGCTGTTTGTTGGTGTCGATAGTTGTTATTTTCATCAATGTTGACAATAACACCACCAATTGAATTGGCGTAACTGATTGTATCTATGCCAATTCCTCCATTTAATAAATCATTGCCTGCTTCACCTTGCAAGAAATCATCTCCTTGTTCGCCATGAAGACTGTCACTACCTAGACCTCCATAAATAGAATCATTGTCTTCGGCACCCAGGATTCTATTGGCGTATGAATTGCCGTAAAGGACATCATTACCTGCTTCACCATAGAGATTTTCATCACCAGCAGATTCAGGTAAGCTTAAAATGTCATCTCCAGCCGTTCCTACATTGGGAAAGATAGTATTGAAAGGAATTTCTATTGAAATTCGATTAAATGTAGGATCGCTTCCTGTGATGCGTCGGTAAAGATCGTTAAAACGAATCCCTGCATCACCCTTAAAAATAATATCTTTATCCTTGAAAAATTCACCGTGTAAATATGGTACATCTTTACCATTAATTAAAGTAAATCCTGTGCCAAAACCAACGGAACCTCCAAGTGCATCAACTCCTACCTTAAAATCAACATTTACAAGGTCAATTTCTCCTTTGATAGTACTCTCCAAATATGCCTCTGTAGAGAGAAACATCTCGGGATTAAATGCCAAAGTCAAATTGACCTTTGAATCATTATTTGAGTCTTCGTTTAAAAGATCATCAATTTCCTTAAAAGAATTTGATTTTCCATCAAGCTCTCCTCCTATAATTTCAGGCTCTAAATCCCTTAATCCAACCTTGAAATCGTAACCAAATTTTACTTCTCCTATTAAATTTATTGGCATAGCTCGCCATTCATAGTTGAAATAAGCCGACTGACCGAGAAAGTCAAAAGCATTCTTTCTTTCATCTGCTGCCCACTTTAACTTTGGCCAAAGTGCTAAGAGTTTATCTATCGCTAGATTAGCTTTTAATATATCAGTTTCTTCTTTTATTTCCCACGCATACTCATCATTTAATTTCTTCGCATTTGCGAGACTGGAAAAAGTGGGTAAATTCATTTCTGCACTAACTATTCCACCGAATAAATCTAGAGCAAATCCACCATTTTCCGTTATTTTGGCATCATTAGGAGATTTATTATTAGTGTTATCTGCTTCAATCACCCCTGGGAAAGGCGACTCCTTATCTGAAGATGTTCTGTCGCTTATGAAAGCATAAGTATTCAAAAACGGAATATCAATTATTTGCTTTTCCTTTCGAGTATCTAGTTTGATAAGATCAAAACCCCATTGGCCTTCTTGAGAAGGAAATACTTGAAAGCTTTGCTCGAATCCAGCAGCATTGATGAATGCAGATAGTTGACCTATATTATAATCAAGAACTGGTCTGAGATTCGCAGAAACAAAAGGTGCTATATATTTGAATATCGCATCCAAATTAGGGGAAAAATCAAATTCAAGAGAACTGTTGGAAGTATTATTTGCAGTAGCAGTTATTTTACTAGCGAAAGGTAAATCAAAATGCAGTTCTCCTAAGTTATATTCTGCCTTAACTTCAAAGCCAGTTTTAATTGAGCCGCCGTCTAATTTAAACCCCACATCAGCATCAGAAATCCCTAAGTCTACACCATAAGATATAGACTTACTTCCATAATTGTAGGGAAGTTTAAAGATGTCCTTATCATTAGGATCGGACTCCCATGAATTAGCTATCTTCAGTCCTAAAAATTTTTCAAGATAATCGGCGGTAGTAGAATGAAAAACAAATTTTCCAAAACTGAGATTATCTGAATAAGTTGTCGTGTCTATTGACTGTTCAATAACAATACTAGAATTATCGAGAGTTAAAAGATTAGAGTCATCCTCTTGTTTAATGGCATCCAAAGTAGAAGCATCTAAATGTTGACCTAAAACTGTTGCAGAAAAAATGGCACCTTCATCCCCAGGAGTATCATAAGTGTTAATACTCCAATCCACAGAATGACCAATTTCTTCCAATAAAACACTCGTAATCCCTTGAAGATTATTAGTATTTTGGGTCAAAAAGTTTTCGGAAACATAAATGGTGTTATTTGAACCCGCATAAGCAGCATTAGCCCCTTTCAGTTCAGAACCAGTGCGAATTTCAATCGCAGGAATAGATGTAAAGTCGCTATTAACCCACTGCTGGCGGATTTCTTCTAGCTTACCAGCATCAAAATTTGTGCCGAAAATACTTTGAGCTTTGGCAACAAAATCATCACCCTTGGCAAAATTATTTAACGTGGCGTAAACGGCTTTCAGGGAAGTTTCGATCGCAGAGTTGAATGAGTTATTAGAAGTAGCCATGATTATTGTCCTCGCGTGGTAGATACAAAGTGTTCTGAAAATTGACAAAGCGACTCTATCGACAAGCCCGATCGCACTTCTGCACTTATGCACTTTCGTACTCTCTAGCTGTCGTATATCCGTCATTTACCCAAACTGAAGTCTCGCGAAATGCGATCGCACTTCAACTCAGTTGTCGCAATTACCGGTTCAAATCAACTCAATAAATGCAACCGTGGAAATAGATTAAACCAACATCGGAAGAAGCCTTTTCCAATATCCGTTGGGATGTTGGTTCGGATTTCGATCGGGAAGTTACGGGCGATGCGACTTTTGAATAAATCTCAACAAGTGCGATCAAACTTCGCAATTTCCCTTCTGTTTACTTATCAGGGTGAACTCAGTGGTTTTATGCAAAACTCTACGGATTTTTTGGTAAAGTTTTGTAAACACTGGTGAAAGTACGGAACAACGGGTGTTTTCGGGATTTAAGGGCGATCGAATCACGCGCTTCCCCACGATCCGGCAGGGAATGAATTCCCCGCCTCATAGCCAAAGTCCTCTCAAAGAGGACTGGTAAATTCTTCAGTCGTCTTCAGACGACTTTCGCTTTGAGGCAGGGGTTTCAACCCTTGCCGGAGTTCGGGATTGCGAGATAGCCGCATTGCGCGATCGATCTGGTTGTTAGCGCCAACGATCGATCGACCCTCACGCCTTTTTGTTCTTCCTATTTACTTATCAGGGTGAGCTCGGTGGTTTTATGCAAAAATCTCAAGTTTTTTTTGATAAAGTTTTGCAAACACTGGTGAAAGTACGGAAGGACAAGTGTTTTCGGGATTTAAGGGCGATCGGTGTTACGCACGGGTGGTCAGAAACCGGGTTTTTCGCAGAATACTTCGTTACAAACCTGCATAAATCGCAAAAACCCGGTTTATGCAGGTTTTGATGCGTCTTAACAAAAATTCACATCTAATTTAACGGCCCAATCCACCGCACAGCAAGACTTTCAACCATCCGTTCAAAAAAACTTTCACAATTTCGCATAAATTCCTCCAACTTACCCTGATAAGTAAATGTAGGAACAAAGTTGCGGCCGCACTGAACTATGAATGATGTGTACAACCCATCCGAGGGGGAAGACCACCCATCCGATCGCCAACTGCTATATCAAGAGTTCGACAGCCTTGTCACCCAAATTTGTCAGGAAACCTCGAACCCTTGGAAGCGAAGACGTTTGGTGAATCAGCTTGTGATTAAAATGACAAACTCCGGTCTGATCTGGAAGGATAAGGATAACGTACCTTACTATGAAGATGCTTTGCAAGAACAGTGGGAGTTTTTCTCTAGCAATTTGTGCGAATCCCGCACGGGAACTCAGTACGATCGCGATCGAAGCAGCATCATCACTTGGTTCAATTATTATTTCAAGCGACGGCTGCAAAATTGCGCTTTGAGAGTAGATAAAGAAAATAGCAGGATATCTAGAGGCCCCAAAAAATTCAAAGATGGAGAACAGATTGAAACAATTGAAGAGTTGCCCGCCGAGAATGAAACTCATATAATTGAATGTATTCAATATTTTGAAGAAGTTCAAAACTGGAGCGATACTAATCCTGACGGGGTGTTAAACGCACACATTCGAGGACGGAAGGATCTAACTTGTCAAGTTATCTTGAGAAGTTTGTTATCTGGTAAAACTTTTACACAAATGGCAGCAGAATATGGCTGTGCTTATCAGACAATCTACGGCTTTTGGAAAAACAAATGCCGTCCTCATGTGCAACAATTTCGCGACAATCATGACTGTTAATCTTACAAGGAGTTAAAGTAGGAAAATGAACAATACTACTACCGGAATCCAATCATTGCCAATGCCAATTACCCAAAATGCAATTCGTCTAGCATGGCAATTTGCTTCCGAACACAACCATCCTCCAAAAGTAGAACAACTTTATCTCAACACTTTGGCAGTGTTGGCAGTTTGCGATTATTTAAAAATTTTAGATATTGAAACTGATTTGACTAAAGGCGATAGCTGGAATCCAGTAATTCGCATTTTTGAAAATGTGGCAGATTTGTATATTAAAGGGTTGGGCAAAATTGAGTGTCGCCCACTTAGAAGCGCGCACAAGCAAGGAGAAAATGCCCAGGAAAATTCCTCGGCTAATTTACCTGAAATCTGCCCTGTTCCCATAGAAGCCAGGGATGAACGCATCGGTTATATTGTAGTAGAAATTGATGAGGATGAAAAGGAAGCAAGATTGCTGGGATTTTCCCCAACAGCAGGTACGGGCGAATTAGTATTGAGCGAGTTGCATTCCCTGGATGACTTCTTGCTCCACCTGGAACATATATCTGAATCTCAAGTGAATCTGCGTCAGTGGTTGGAGAATATATTTTCATCAGATTGGGAGTCAGTTGAGTCGATATTTGATCCACAGCCGGAGAATTCCCCTGTGAAAATAGAAAATCCGGTTAAATCTAATTTAGGCAATTGGTTTAAGAATGTTGCCGAAACAGGTTGGCAGAAATTTGAGCAAGGTAAACAAAATTTAGACGACCTACTTTTTCATGACGAAACCCCCAATTTTGCCTTCCGAGGAGGTGGAAATTCGAGAGCAGAATCTGCCTTGCAGGGCAGTCAAAGCAGTATCAATAGGTTTCCCGAAGCTGATGTCACGCGGGCAAAGTTGATTGACTTGGGAATGCGTTTGGGCAGAACAACTGTTGCTTTGTTGGTTGCTATTGCCGAAGAGAGCGATCGCACTGTTAGAGTTCACGTTCAGTTGCACCCGGCGATCGGCGATCATTATTTGCCTCGTAACCTGAAACTGTCGTTAATATCCGATGCTGGAAAAGTTTTAGATGAGCTTGAATCGACTGTTCAACAGCAGTGCATTTCACTGGAATTTTACGTAGAACCCGGAGAGAGTTTTAGTATTCGACTTGCGATCGATGATTTGAGCATAACAGAAAACTTTATGGTATGATTTGGCAATTACTGTTACCACAGCAAATTTATGACTTGCACTGTCATATTGGCTTTAGGGTCTGGAAATCTTCAAGAAGGATTTCCTCACATCACGGCGAAGTTGCAAAACCAAGCCAAATCTATCAGTATTCAACAATTCAAAGGAAGCTTGCCACCAGCACCAGATATTGAGGTGCTGCACAGAAGATGGAAAGCTGCTTGTACGGGAATCCAATCTAGCAGAAGCGATGCTCGAATAAAAGTCAATTATGCCAGCACGACTCACGTTTCTGAAACCAATCCTGGCGCTATATATGAAGGTTTAAAAAAAGAGATACAATCGTGGCTTAAAACAGACGAATTTTACAGCAAAATTGAGGTAAAGCTGAGGACACGAATCGGCAATCCATCGGAAGCTGCCGTTCAAATATTTCTAGAGTGCGATGATTCTCAGATTTCTGAGTTGCCTTGGGATGCGTGGCATTTTCGGGAAGAGTACCGCCAGAGTGAAATCATCCGCAGTTCGTCCGAGTATACAATACCACCTCAACAGGAAACTAAAGCAGGAATAGATCTACCTTCTAGAGGCAGAATTTTATGTGTTTTAGGTAACAGTAAGGGAATAAATGTTAAAAAAGATCAAAGGATTATCACAAAAAGTTTGGGCGATCGCTGCAAATTAGAGTTTTTGGACAACCCGACATCGGAAGAGTTGAACGATCGCCTTTTTGATGAAAAAGGCTGGCAAATTTTCTTTTTTGCCGGACACAGCAACAGTGATGATAATGCTACAAACGGAAGGCTGCACATCAATCAAAATCCTACCAACAATACTATCACAGTAAATGAATTAAAATTAGGTGTAAACCGAGCTAGTGCCAAAGGCTTGCAGTTGCTAATTTTTAATTCTTGTTCAAGTTTTGGATTAGCAGCAGATTTGGTTGCCCAGAATCATCCTTTGCCGTCAATAATTGTGATGCGCGCACCAATTCCAGACAACATTGCTCACGATTTTGTGAAGTCTTTGTTCAAATATTTGGCAGATGGAGAACCTTTGTTTTTGGCAATGCGAAAAGCTAAGGATTATTTGCTGCACTGGGAATCTCGATTTCCGGGCGCTAGCGGGATTCCGGTGCTATGTCAGCATCCAAATTTTGAGGAATTAACGTTACCCGGATGCGGGGCAAGTAAACCTTTGATTTCAGCAGCGGATGGTTTAGCCGATCGCCCCAATAACCAGTCATTTGTTTTCCCATCTAATTTGAGCAGGCGTCTCGGCATCGGTTTAGCTACTACTGCTAGCAGTTATATGTTAATGGGTCCCATAGTTGCGCCAGTCGCAAATCAAATTGGTATGAAAAACCACCGTCATAATAAACCTCTAATTGCTAAATTCTACTACCGTTTAGCAACTTTAATTAACATAAATTATGCACAGCCTTACTATAATTTATCTATATTGTGCGATCAATTGAATGAGGATGAATGTGCGTCTAACGCCATGCAAAACGCAGTGTGGCGGGGACTTCCTGATGCTTATGCTCAAAGATCGCGATCGCTCCTGCTCAATAATAAACACGAAGAAGCTTTAAAAGCGAGCGCCCTTTGTTTGGCAAACACTCAACACGACGGAGTAAAAGCCGCTTGTTTTAAAAATCGCGGCTGGGCGCGGTTTAAACAAAAGCAATATGACGCTGCTGAAGCAGATTTAAGAATAGCAATAGGATTCAGAAGCGATAGCCCTGAAGCTCAATGCCTTTTAGCACAGGTTCTCGAAATCAAAGGTAAGCCGCAAGCAGCCTTAGAAGCCTGGAATCAGGCGCTTAAATATTCAGATTACCGCGTGCCGAAACAAGATGAATGTATCCAGATTGCCCAGCAACGTTTACAAGCAAAAGGAAATATCAAGTGAAAATCAGGATTGCAACTTTTATAGCATTAAGCTCGATCGCAACTACCGCACTAGCAGCCAGTAACAGAATATCCAACGGACTGATTATCCATAGTAGCGGGGAAGTGGCGATCGAGCGCCAAAACGGCCGAATTGTTCGCCCTACCAGCGGTACGCTGATTTATCCGGGAGACACACTGCGAACAGCACAAAACGCCCAACTGACGATCCAATGTGCAGATTTGGGAATTAAGTCGATCGCACCGGGTGAAAATCAATTGAATAGCTGTTTGTTAGCCAAAGAAGAGTCGAAATCTGATTGCAGCACGGACTTGATTAAATGTCCCGATCGCGGCGACGATAAAATTGCTTGGAATAGCGCGCCAATTCCTTATATAATCAGTCCGAGGCGCACGAAATTACTCGACAGCAAGCCTATTTTGCGGTGGAATCCGGTTGCTGGTGCGACTAGCTATAAGTTGAGCCTCCGCGAAAATGGAGCCAAATTAAACTGGGAAATGACTGTTAGCGGTACTGAGGCTGTCTATCCGGGGGAACCAGCCCTGAAACCGGGTGTTAGGTACCGATTGATTGTCGAGGCGAATACGGGCGTTTCTTCAGAAAGTGCCGTAGGACAAGGAGATACAGAGTTTAGCTTGCTGGATGAGAAGCAAGTTGAGGCTGTTAAGGATGCGGTTGGGGCGATCGACAAACAAGTACCTAACGAAAACGCCAAAAAATTAGCAATTTCTAGCGTTTATCTTAACACAAACTTGATTGCCGAAGCAATAGAAATTTTAGAAAATACACAAAAATCAGGAGTGGAAACACCGCCAATTAATCGAGCATTGGGCGATTTGTATCTAGAAAAGCTACAACTGGTTCTCCAGGCTGAAGTCTACTATTCCAAGGTGATTAATACGGCGAAACCTGACGATATTGAGGAGTTGACAGCGGCTCGATACGGATTGGGGCAAGTTCATTCAGCGATGAGAAATAATCTGGAAGCTATGAAATATTTGCGAATGGCAAAAGATGGATATACAACTTTGGGAGATTTGCCAATGGCGGAAAAGATTGATAAACAATTGCGGGATTTGCAAAGGAGGGAAGACAGGAAATAGTAACGGGCTGTGACGTTAATTCCGGCAGAAATTGTGACGTTAATTCCGGCAGGGAATGAATTCCCTGCCTCAAAGCTTAAGTCCACTAAAGTGGACTGATATAAAACTTTTTTCTACCGTCCTCTTCAGAGGGCTTTCGCTATTAGCCAGGGGTTTCAACCCCTGGTGGACTCGCGGGATGTGACGTTAATTCCGGCAGGGAATTCATTCCCTGCCTCAAAGCAAAAGTCCACTGAAGTGGACTGACATTAAACTTTTTCTACAGTCCTCTTCAGAGGACTTTCGCTATTAGCCAGGGGTTTCAACCCCTGGCGGATTGATGGACTTTGGGACTGTCAGAGGGCGCTGGCGGACTTTCGCAATTATCAGAGTGTACAAGATATCATCTACTAACAAAAACCATGAAATCAACACACAAGAAAACCCGCTTTTTCCTCACCTTTCTCTCCTTCACCACCTTAGCAATGTGGGAAATAGGACTTTTCGCCCCAGCCCAAACAGCCACAGCCCAAATTACCCCCGCAACCGACGGCACGAATACTCAAATTACTCCCAGCGGCAACCAATTTAACATCAACGGCGGCCAACAATCCGGCGACGGTGCAAATCTCTTTCACAGTTTCCAAGAATTTGGTTTAACTCAAGGACAAACTGCCAATTTTATATCTAATCCCAATATTCGCAATATTTTAGGGCGAGTTGTCGGCGGCGATGCTTCGCTGATTAACGGATTAATTCAAATAACTGGCGGCAATTCCAATTTATTTTTAATGAATCCTGCGGGGATTGTTTTCGGTGCAAATTCTAGTTTGAACGTGCCTGGTGCTTTCACTGCTACTACTGCGACGGGCATCAATTTTGGCAATAACTGGTTTAGTGCGACTGGTACTAATAATTATGCTCAATTAGTCGGAAATCCGAATACTTTTGCTTTTACAAATACACAACCGGGAGGAATTATCAATTTAGGCAATCTGGCAGTGGGACAAGGGCAAAATTTAACTTTATTGGGCGGCACGGTTTTGAGTACGGGACAACTTTCTGCACCGGGAGGAAATATTACTGTTGCGGCTGTACCGGGTGAGAATTTAGTCAGAATTAGTCAACCGGGAAATCTGTTGAGTTTGGAGATTCAGCCGCAATCTGTCGCGGGGAGTTTGCCTCAAAATTGGGTGTTGCCAGTTGCATCTTTGCCGCAGTTGTTGACTGGTGGCGGGGGAAGTGCAACGGGGGTGACAGTCAACGCTGGAGGGCAAATAGAATTAACTGGTTCTGGTTTGCAGGTAGAGAATGGAGATGTCACTGCTAAAGAAGTAACTGCGGAGAATGCAACGCTGTCAGCTAATCGCAATTTGACATTAGTTGAAAGTCTGTTGCGTACAACTGGCGATTTGAATTTGCTGGCTGACAATACAGTGCGGGTGCGCGATAGTGTGGCAAATCCGTTTGTGGCGAATGCTGGCGGAAATCTCTACATTCAGGGAAATCAAAGTATCGATATTTTGGCGCTGAATCATCTTTCGCAAACGCCATTTGTGAGCGGTGGAAATTTGACTTTAGTGAGTGATGGCATGATATCTACAGATGCTCACTTTCGCAGTGGCAATAATATGTCAATTCTCGATCGATCGGGCAAACCTGCTAATTTTACCAGTTTGTACGATCCAATATTTACGCAGCCCAATGACTATATCTCTGGGGGATATACGGGGGCTTCCCTCAAGGTAGATACGACTTCGGGTACGGGAAATATTATTTTTAATGGAGATATAAGTATTACGAGTCCAGACACAAATATTACTAGCGGTGATCCCGGCACAGATGAATTTATTCTGCGTACTTCGCAAGCGGTAATTTTGCGATCTGGCGGCAAGATTCAAACAAGAGGTATTGATACTTATATCTCTCTAACCAAGAACGCAGGCCCTGTAATTATGCAAGCTATAGATGACATTATTATTTCGGGAACTTATATAGGTCCATCTATCAAAATAGATACGACTTCGGGTACGGGAAATATTATTGTTAATGGAGATATAAGAATTACCAGTACCGCTGCAGCTTATGGTAGCCCTCCTACGGGTTATGAATTGATTTGGGGCGGTTCTAGAGCGGTAATTTTACAATCTGGCGGCAACATTCAAACAGGAAACTTTTGGGCTTATAGTCCTACTTTAAATAATACAGTCCCTATAATTATGCAAGCCACAGGCAACATTCAAACAGGAAGTATTAATACAGGTCAGACAATGGATGATAGTAGTGGTATAATATCTTTAACTGCTGGAGGCAACATCCTTACAGGTACACTTTCTACTGGGCTTAGTCTGGGCAGTCTCAAGAATGGCGGCGATATTACTTTGAATGCAGGTGGCACTATTACGACTGGCGATCTCAATGTAAAGGCGATTCAAAACGGCGGGCAGATAGCACTTACGAGCGGCGGTTCAATTGATATCGGAACGATCGATACAACGGGCGATAGCGCTGCTGGAAATATTACAATTCAAGCTAACAGTGGCATCACAACACCGACAACAGGAATTATCGCGGGTACTTCTAGTAACGGCAATGGCAGCAACGTTACTTTATCTACTACTAATGGAAATATTAATATTGGTAGCGTAGATACTTTTGGTATATTGCAGGGTGGAAATATTAATATTACCAACACTAAGGGCGATATCATTACAAGTCAGTTGCAAAGTTCCTTGTTCACTTCAACTAACAGAGGTGGCGCAATTAATCTCAGTGCGGGCGGCAATATTACTACTAATAGCATTGGTTCATCTGCCTTGCAAAATAGTGGGGCAATAACGTTGATAGGTGATAAGAGCCTTAGCTTAAAAGGGAGTGTTAATTCCGATTCTCGTAATGGTGTTAGTGGTAATATAACTATGGAGGCTGGTAATGGAATTAATCTTAATGGGAATAGCATCAGCGCTGGTGGCCCTCAATGCCCAACGGGTGGGAATGTTACCCTCAAGACTACCAATGGTGACATTATAATTTCTCCAGGTCAGATCGATACAATTGGTAATACTCCTGGTAATATTTTTCTTTCAAGTGGAGGTGCGATCTCTATTGGATCGGCAAACTCAGTAGCTGGCTCCATAGATGCCCGATCTGACAGCAAGGGTACTGGCGGTAATGTAACCATTTTGGCTAATGGCGATATTAATCTTCTAAGCATTTCAGGCGTGTACATACCAGGTGATACTGGCGGCGGTAATATTAGCCTCACTAGCATGAATGGTAAAATTAGCACAGGCATTCTCAATACCGAAGCTAATATTAGTGGCAATGCTGGCAATATCAACCTCCAAGCTAAGAATGGCATAGAAACACCAAGTGAAATACCAGGATATAGCTTAGATTTATTATCGACTCGTTCTCCTAATGGGAATGGTGGCAACATTACTCTATCTACGATTAACGGTAATATTCAAATAGGTAATGTCAATTCTGGCGGAAAATTGCAGGGTGGAAGTGTTAATATTACCGCCAGCACTGGCAACATTACTACTCGTGGTATTCAAGCCAGTGGCACTCAAGACGGCGGATCGATTACTTTTAAGAGCGGCGGGGCGATCGACACTACGGCCGGAATCATCAATGCGATCGGTGGCAACAACGGCGGCAATATTTCCCTCGAAGCTGGAACCAACATCAGTACGGCAGGAATTGGTAGCGCTTTATTATTAAGTGGGTTCAACGCCAATAGCGGCAATCTTCGCATTCAAAGCGGCGGTAATATCGACACAACAGCAGGCCCAATTATTACCGCTGCGGCAAATGGCAAGGGCGGAGATATCACCATAAATGCTGGCGGAACAGTTTCGACATCTGATATTAATTCCCGCACTTTCGCTCCCAGTATTAATGTGACTGGTGGCAATATTGATGTCAAGGCAAATGACTCTATTACTGCCAGTGGCAAGATCGAAACCAACCGCAATAACATTACTTTTAACGCTCCGGTAACATTAGGTGACAACCTGTCGGTCAAAATTTTAGAGACGGGCGATATTACTTTTAAGTCTACTGTTAACGGCCCTTACAGTCTGACTGTTCAACCCGATGCGGGCAGTGTTGATTTTGGTGATGCTGTGGGCAGTGTCTCTCCCCTCAACAGCGTCAGTATTCAAGATGATATTCCCGAAACCTCCGGTGCAATTAACATTATTACTACGAATAATATTACCGCCCAAAATGTTATCTCACCCGCCGGAATTTCTTTGTTTAGTGAGAACGGAGAAATCACAACGAAAAATCTCGCTGCGACTTCTCCTAACAATGGCGGTAATATCGCTTTGAGCGCTGGAACTAATATTGCTGCGGGCGATATCAATACCTCGTCTGCTGGTAATGGCGGCAGTATCTTGCTCGACGCTACCGGAAGTATTACTGTTGGTAAAATTGACTCTTCGGCGCAAGGGAATGCAGGGAATGTCACGGCTTATAACCGCAATGCTGCGGGCGATATTACGGTGAGTCAAATTAACGCTCAAAGTAGTCTCGGCAAGGGTACGGGAGGCAATGTCGAGATTCAAATGGGAAGGTTTTTTCGATCGGTCAATTCCTTCACAGACAGAAACGGCATCAATGCTAGCATTTCTACGGCTGGAAGTCCTGGAGATAGCAGCGGCGGTACTATAATTATCCGCCACGGAGGCGCAGGATTAACGCCGTTTATTGTGGGTGATTCTGCCACAAATGGAACGGCGGGTGCAATTACTAGGGGAAATTCTAATCCTATTCAAACAATTTTGCCGGAGAACTCCTATCTTTATACTCACAGACAGGATGTCGATCGCATTCAAATTATTTCCGTACCGCCGCCAATAGTTGCACCAACGCCCGCAGCTACTCCAACACCCGCACCCACACCAGCAGCTACTCCCACGCCTGCACCCACAGCCACAGCTACTCCCACGCCTGCACCCACAGCCACAGCTACTCCCACGCCTGCACCCACAGCCACAGCTACTCCATCGCCCGCACCCACAGCCGCAGCTACTCCAGCGCCTTCCCCAACACCGACTCCAGCGCCCGCAGGCACACCCTCCCCACAACCCCCACCGCGTTTACCCCTTGCACCTGCCCCAACACCGGAAAGCTCGATCGCACCTTTCCCAATTCCCCAAATATTTATCGAACCTGTCCCAATTCCCGAAAGCTCGATCGCACCTTCGGCAACACCCGATCCGATACCTGGTTTTCCCATCGACTTCCAACTACCTGAGTTGCCGGATTCATTCGTACTGCCACCGCGCGCGCGCCCCACACAGCCCTCAACACCCACAACGCCAAACGCTGCTGCCCGCCTAGCTTCGAGGCCTACCCTTCCCTCTGTTTCCCAAATCACCTCATCCCTCGGCGCTCAACCTGCGATCGCCCCTCAACCTTCAAACGCCCCAAATCCCGCGCCCACAGCCCCTCTTGCCTCCGTAACCCAGCCGTTAGCTCCAATTCAGCCAGCACCTGCAAGTGCGATCGTACCCGCGCCTGCAAGTGCGATCGTACCTGCACCTGCACCCGTCCCCGCACCCGCTGTCAGCCCAAGCCAAAATCCCCAACAAGATTTAGCTTTTTTAATTGGCGATTTATTGGGTGCTGAAACTTCTTTCGAGCTAAATCCTGAAACTGGAAATACCAGAGTTGGCTTTCAACTAGAAAATAATCAACAAATATTGATCGACATACCGCCCGTTGTTGAAACACCCAATCTTACCTTTATCCCAGCTTCAGAAAACCCTCCCGAAAACCCGCCGCAGCTTGGCGCTTCTTCCACCGAACAACCCGACGGATACATAGTCTTAAATCCCCCTCCGGCCGAGACGCCTCCTCCAGAACAACCTGCTGAAAACCCTACTAATTGGTTGGCAAATATTCCCCAAATCTCTCTGCCCCAAATAGAATTACCTCCCGTTAATCCAGTACCCGCACCAACTCCAGCACCAGCACCAACTCCAGCGCCCGCACCAACACCAGCCCCAACTCCAACTCCTGCCCCCGCACCAGCGCCAATTCCCGCACCAGCGCCAATTCCCCCTCCGATCGCAGAAAATCCCTTACCCGCAGATATCCCAAATCTCTTTCCCTCAGAAATTAGCAGGTCGCTCGTCGAACAAACTTTAGACCAAGGTAATGCTAATGATGCTGTTGCTCTAATTGACCAACTCTTTGAACAAGACTACGAAAATTATTATGGGGAAAACTTTACAGATGAAAAAATCAACGTTCAATATCTGAGAGAAACTCTCAAAACAATCAAAGAGGAAACCGGGAAGCAAGCTGTAATTGTTTACGCGATCGTCCGTCTCGAAGAATTATCCCTAGTGTTAGTAGTTCCAGACGGCCCTCCGATTCTCAGAAATATTCCTGTCAGTAGCGCAGTTTTGCTGGAAAAAGTGGCAGAATTTCATCGCTCTTTGGGTCGATCTAATGATTCGCAAAGTGAAGAATATTTGCCAATAGCTCAGCAACTTTACCAGTGGTTAATTGCGCCGATTAGTTCAAATTTAGAAGCATTAAATATAGATACGCTAGTGTTTTCTTTTGATGCCGGTTTGCGCCAACTACCGCTAGCAGGTTTGCACGACGGCAAGCAATTTCTAGTAGAAAAGTACAGTGTAGGCTCAATTCCCAGTGTCAGCCTGAGTAACACAAAGTATAAAAGTTTGAAAAACGCTCAAGTTTTAGCGATGGGTGCTTCCGAATTTCCACACACCGAGCAAGATCCTTTGCCTGCGGTGCCGATCGAATTATCTGCGATCGCCGGTACCAGAAGCGACAGGAAAAATCAAGCGGGATTGAGCAGAAATGAAAGTTTTCTCAATCCTGCTGCCGAATTGCCCTTGTGGCGGGGACGCTCTTTTCTCAACGAAAACTTTACCCTAGAAAATCTCAGCAAACAGCGGCAGCAACAGGCATTTGACATTGTTCACTTTGCTACTCACGCTAGCTTTCCGCAAAATCAAAACGGACGCAAGGAAGCTGAGATTCATTTGTGGAACCGTTCTTTGGCACTGGATGAATTTAGATCGGCGAAGTGGTACGATCGCAGACAAGTAGAGTTATTAGTGCTGAGTGCCTGCGAAACGGCGATCGGTGACAGTACAGCAGCAGAAATGGGTTTTGCTGGACTGGCCGTCCGCAGCGGTGTCAAATCAGCTTTGGCGAGTTTGTGGAAAGTTAATGATATCGGCACTTTGGCGTTGATGACCGAGTTTTATGGCAATTTGCGTTCAGCGCCAATTAAAGCTGAAGCGCTCAGAAAAGCTCAACTGGCAATGATCCACAAACAAATTTTAGTTAAAAACGGTCAATTGCGGGGAACTCAAGGCGCGATCGACATTAATCAAGCCACAAAAGTAGCAAATGCAGATTTCTCTCACCCGAAGTTTTGGGCCGGATTCACAATAATTGGCAGTCCTTGGTAATAGGCGATATCTGTAGGGAAACGGCACGGCGCCATGTCGGGTGCGATATGTGTAGGGAAACAACACGGCCCAGTGTCCGGCGCGATATGTGTAGGGAAACGGCACGGCGAGGTGTCCAGCGCGCAGAGTATCCCTGACTACTATCTTTTTATGTCATAAATTTGCTATGAATAGCAAAACTAAACACTAGCGGGGCAAAATCTGTGGGCAAGTTTGATAAAATATTCAATTCAGAAGACCAATCCGAAGCAAGCTTGACTTTAGAAGAATCCGTAGCAGCGGTAGCACTTGTCGCAGCGGAGGCAAATTCCCCTGACACGGATGCTGATATCTTAGAAAGCATACTTTGGGAATCAGAAATATTTGCTGAATACTCGGAAGATGATATGTCAGCAATGTTTCAAAGACTCGCCGGTATTGTTGCCCAAGACGGTTTAGGAGCATTATTTAACCCACATTCCGCAGGTAGCACGATCGTCCGGGAATTTTTTCAGCTGAGATGGCACAGCAGCTCAAGAGAGAAGATAATATTTACGGCAAGGAGCGCCAAAGAATTGGAGAATCCACAATCGTTCTTGCGTCAAATTGGTAATGTGCTTGACACTATTAATTGTCAATAAATGAATCGACATGAAACATTGAAACACCCACCGCAAAGTTGGTTTTGCCGTAGGCTTACCTAGTTGATTATCAATGGTTTGCTTGGCGCGATCGAGAGCTTGAGGCAAAGAACGTTGACCTAAACTATAAACTAGCAAACATAAACCCATTAACATTGCTAGCGCCGCTACTCGCTCAGGGGTTTTGAGAAAGACACTCGAAGTAAAAAATAAGGGATCTTTGAGAAACCGAAAACCTCGTTCCGTTGATTGCTGCGCCTTGTATTCTCGTATAATTTGGTCATCACTCAATACCTGAAGAGTCCAACACATTGGTCGCCAACAAGAACAATCCAACACATTGCCGTTCGGCATCAATAACACTATCTGACGGGACAAGTACCGCAGAGATTTGATAATGTTTCTGACCGACTGCATCCTTACGGGGTCTGCCACGTCTTTTGTGTTCCACAATTTCGATCGCTTGCAAGTTCTGTAATTGATGGTAAGGTAACTGTTGCGAAAATGAAGCAGCCTCCGCTAGGGCATCTGGCCTACAAGCAAACTGTTGACTCTGTAATTGTTTGAGTGCACAAACGGCGAGTGCTTCTTGTTTTGCTAAGCGTTTCTCCAATTGTTTGAGGTCTGATGCTAACCGCGCCTGACTCTTGACCGCTAGCCATCGTTGTGGAATTTGAGCATAGCTATTCCCGCAAGCTGCTATCTAGTAACCAGGGAGGGAACCGGGGACTAATGCGTCGGGGTGGATGTGTTGCAACAAGTCCTTGGCACTGGTTAAGGTAGCTGGCACTCTGGATACCCATCTCAATTGCGCCATCTGTTGGAGGTTGGAAGCAGTGTAGAGAGCTGCATCAGCTACAAACAGTGCGTCCACATCCCATTGTTGTCTGAATTCCACAATCAGTTGAGCTCAGGAGGCGGAGTCGGTTTCATTGCCATCTCCCACTCTCATGTACAAAGGGATATCTCCATCCCCACTGCACATCAGGTCTACCATAAATTGCTTTAAATCTGGTCGGTGGTCTCTGGAATAGCCGTGGGTGATATGAATTGTACCTGGTTCTTCGGTGTCATCTCCACCGCGCTCGATAATCGCCATCAACGTGTAGCGAACTCGAATCTAAGTGCAGGCTGTGCAGGTTTACCCCAAAGCGTCGTGCCGCAGACAGTGCCACTGTGACAAATTCTGTGAGTCCATAGGCATACAATTTGTCCAGGATGCGCCCTAACCTGTCGTCATTTAAGTGTTCTGGTCTGACGCCTTCTCCCAACAAATGTTCTGTGGCTTTGCCTACAAAAAACTTTTCAAATAGATACAGTGGGGCACTGACAAAACCTAATCCATTCAAAATCATGGCTTTGACTGCTTGCCCCGGTGTGATGATTTCTTGTGAAGGAGTCCCCAGTAGTTTGTCGATCTGTTCGACTAATCCCATTTCATCACAGATTCCAGCAACGAGTCCACAGTGGTCAAGATCCTGTACTCTAATATCAGACGCTTCAATATTTCTCATCTTTAAAAAATACTGGATTTTGTGCTCGCACCTGCGGAATGTGGGTTTGAAGTGTTTATCGAAAAATTTTTACGGCCGGAATTGTGGGTAGGAGCGGTAGTAGTAATGGATCATTTGCCAGCACATAAAATGGATTCAATTGCACCGATGATTCAAGCACTTAGCGCAAATATTATTAACTTATCACCGTATTTGCCCGATTTAATCCCATTGAATTAGGGTGAGCGCAACTTAAGTCTTTTATGCGTACCTTTTCTCCAACTACAACAAAAATGATTGATACATTAATTGCCGGATCACTCGATTTAATAAATCCTCAACATCTAAAAAACAGGTTTACTAAATGCTGCTACTGTCATCTATAAACTTGCAATCTGCTGTATGATGTGAATGTAGGGGCCAACCCCCCGTGGTTGCCCCTATCCATAGGATTGTTGCGTCCAGGACTAACTACAGTTAATTAGTTCGGGACGCATAAACTCTATCTGTAGGGTACGCCACGCACCTTACTGCTACCAATAGTGTTGCAAAGCAGTTTTTGCCTCCAGGATTGTTAATGAAAGACTGCCGAATTAACTCGGCAGCGCTTTCCTATTATTTAAGGTGAGTGAGTTGAGTGATGCTGAGCAAAGCAGGCAACATCGAGTCAGGCTTATCTCCTGTTTTGAGAGCAATTTCTAAATCCAACAAAATGGAGAGCGATCGACTTAAGAAGTTCGCAGATACTTCCTTAACCTCCTGCTTAAGGAAATACAGCCGTTTGGGGTTACTAATTCCGCACATACTAGCAATTTCGCTATCAGAACGTTGTTGGTCGGAATTGATAGTAGCTTTTACCCACAACCAAGTTTTAAACTGAGTTTGGAGAGTGGCAATAATTACTAAAGGAAACTCTGCCCGAGATAGCAATTCATCAAGCACCTTAATTGCCGCCAATGCTTGACCTTTTAAAAGAGCTTCGGCAAGTTGGAAACTGCTGGCTGTGGTAGCTGGAACGAGGGCAAAAGCTGCTTCTTTGGTAATGCGAGATCCCGCTGCATAAATAGCTAATTTCTCCAGTTCCTTAATCATTCTAGAAGAATCGTTGCCAATGGCTACCGCTAGATAACTGACAGCATCTCTGGCAATTGAGAGATTCATCTGTTTAGCAGTAGTAGCGATCGCATTTTCAATTAAATCGGTGCGCCAAGGGGGAATGAGAGTAAATTCCTTAAGTTTACCAAACTGCAACAAATGCTTAACTACCTTGAGTCGCTTGTCGATAACAGTAGCAGTGAAGACTAAGTGCGTTGTAGCAGGTAATTGGGGCAAGATTTGCAGCAATTCTAGCCCCATTTCTCCAAATTGCTTGAAATCGCAATTTTCAACGACAATAAGTTTGTTTCCACCGCCGAAAGGAACTGAAGCAGCAGCAGAGAGGGCTGCATCCAGGGAAGAAGCATTTCTGCGGTGGATGTTGAAATCTCGCCAGAGAGGATGAGTTTGAGTCTTAAACTTTTCAACTTCTCGTTCAATTGCGTAGGTGTCATTCCCAATTAGGATGCTAATCATGCTGCTAACTCCTCCTGTTGTTTGACAGTTACAGTAACAGAGCGGCCTAAAGCTTTAGTAACGATCCGCTGCACCGATTCAAGGTGAGTTTGAAACTTATTCGCGTATTTTCTTTCCACTACTAACACACATGAATGAGCCGAAAGTTCAGCAATTTGAGCGCGGTTTAAGAGGCTACGATTGCCTGGTTTCGCTGCTGCTACTACTTGCGCCCAAGTTGTCTCAAAGTCAGGAGAATCAGCCTCTATTTTTTGAGGGGTTTTATCAAAATTGTCAGGCTGATTAGATTGGGAAGTTGCCGGCAACCGCGTTTCGGGGGCAGCGGGTTTGCTTGACAGCATCAAGTTCAGCAGACAGACTTCTAACCAGGTACCAGCATTGGTGCTAGTTCTCAATTGAAATTCTGATTTTTGCAATTGTGTACAAGCCGCATCAATTGTTTCAAAATCGAGATGAAGAGCGAGCGAGCGCAGTTGTGAATAGCCTACTGGCCCTGCAATTAAATTCTGGCAGTGGCGCGTTGATTTGACAATGAGCAAATCTCTCATTGCTGCTAGCAAGCTGCTGAGAATAAGTTTGGGAGTTTTGCCGCTGTCAATCAGCGTTCTCGAAGATTGCAGTACGCTTAAGGTATCGCCAGAATGAATGGCTTTGAGAAGGGCGATCGATTCTTGCTCGCTGATGCTACCAGATACTTCGGCAACTTGAGTTAGGGTAATCTCTGAGTTTAGCAGTGAAAGCTGAGAAAGTAATTGCAAGGCATCCCTTAACCCCCCGTCGCAGGTGCGAGCGAGATCCCGCATGGCCTCACTTGCGATCTCAATAGATTCAGTGGAGCTAATTTTGTGCAATTGTCCGACAATAGCATCAACTGACAAGGCTCGGAAGTTAAAAGTTTGGCAGCGGGAGATAATTGTCGGCAACACTTTATGTGCTTCAGTCGTACAGAGAATAAATACCACATGAGCCGGAGGTTCTTCAAGGCATTTGAGGAGAGCATTTTGAGCGCTGGTACTGAGTTGGTGGCACTCGTCTAAAATCCAGATGCGGTAGCGGCTCAGCGCTGGGGCAAAGTTGCTGTGTTGTATTAATTCTCTGGCATCATCCACGCCATTGTGAGAGGCAGCATCGATTTCAGTTACGTCTAAGCTTGAACAGGAGTCAATGGTTTTGCAGCTTGAACATTCCCCGCAAGGAGTGGCGGTTGGCTTTTTGCTATTCAAACAATTGAGGGATTTAGCAAGGATGCGAGCGGTTGAGGTTTTGCCTGTTCCTCTGGGGCCAGTAAACAGGTAAGCTTGAGCAATTTTGTCGGAGGTGATGGCATTGGTCAAGGTTGTTTTGATGGTGTCTTGGCCCACTAATTCTTGGAGGTTTTTGGGTCGGTATTTGAGGTGCAGTGGTTGGTACATTTTGAGTCGTTAGAATACTTCTGGTAACTATTCCCCGATAGGGGAGCCGTGAGCCGTGCCTGAAGTTAAACTCATAGGACTTACGCATAAGCTCTATCTGTAGTATAAAAATTGTGCATTTTACCGCTACCAATAGTGTTACCAAGTATTTTTTGCGTAAGTCCTGGCTCAGTTGTTGGCGCTGGCGCGCCGAACACACTACCACAAGGAAAAATTGCTAAACCATCTGCTGCTGAGATACAGCAAAAAAGCACGGCATGAAGCAATACGCTTGGGATAAGACACTCATGGAGACAAAACACTGTGAAAAATAGATACTGCGAAGGCGCGTGCCTGCCCGAAGGGCTTATGCTTCGCCCAAAGCTCTCTTCGGACACAAAAAAATTAACCCAAGCGTATTGCGGCATGAAGGAAAAATCGAAAGCAAAAAGTTTGAGCAAGTGGAAACTGATTCCAGAGCGCAAAACTGGGGCAATTTACACCCCGCTTACTTGCGATGTTGGGAGTTTTGAAGATGCAAAATTGTCGGCGGTTGCGAGCTTATTTAAACCAATGGATAGAAAGATTAAAACTCACTAATTTACCAGCCAAAACGTTGCTTAAATCAAAAAAAAGTAGTAAAATTTATGTGGCTTTTTTAGATAAATTACTGTTGGCAAAAACCACTTAAACCTCCTAAATTATACACCAATAAGGTTCGATTTTTTGCAGGAGAGGGCATCAAATTTAGATGCCACTCCCACCTTTCAATTATTCTTGCGGAGCGACAATATATTCGCACTCTAAAGCCTCTGTACCCGACGCAGGCGTTCCAAACGGTGCAATCAGTAGGGGAGCGGTAGGAGTTGCCATTAACACCCGCAAATCAGAGCTGGAAATCGCTTTGGCTGTATCAATCAAATAGCGGATGTCGCACTTGAGACAAAACTCACAGCCCCATAGCTTGGCATCAACTGTCTCAGTTCCTGAACTGAGAGTATTGTTGAGTGATGCTCGCACTTGTTGGGCATCTAAATCGAATTCTAAAATAGCTGTTAGGTGAGACTTGTCGCTGTGAGAAGCTAACCTCTCTAAGACTTTTAAAAAGCTCAGCCTCTCAACCACCACTTGATGGCTAAATTGATGTCGATAGGGAGCGAGAATTTGGTCACAAATTGGATATTGCCCTTCTAGCAACTTCGTGGTCAACCGCCAATTAGTCCACTCGAATGCGACAAAAATACTAGGTTGCTCTGGCAAACCTTCATAGTAAATCGTAACTTTCTCAGCAGAATTCAAAGAACGCTCCAATAACCGGAGTACCTTAGCAGGGACAGTAAAATTAACTATTTGACTGCTCAAAAGATGGGAATTGCTGCTTTCGTTCAATCCTAAAACCATTGCTACCCGATGCCCATCTGTCGTCCAAACTCTCAGTTGATCGAGTCCTCTGTCTGCGTCGTGACTGAGTTGAAAATTCCCTCCAGTTAAAATGCGTTTGTTTTCCTCAGAACTTACAGCAAATAAGCTAGCTTTTAGGACAGAAATTAACACGCTAGCAGGAAGCGTTACAAGTTTCTGTTGAACGCTGGGGATAGCCGGAAATTCGTCCGCAGCTAGCCCGCGAATGGCGTGCTTGCTTCTTGACGCACTCAGAGTGGCACTGACTGATGGAACGTGGCTTCCTTTAATAATTTCAGAAGAACTCTTTAAGGTAAGGCTGCCGTTAGGAAATTTTCCCAGAATGTCAGCAAGTATGGGTGCGGGGAGGGTAAGCTTTCCAGATTGATTGACATTCGCACCAAAGCTCACTTGCATTCCAAATTCTAAGTTGTAGGCAGTTAGATGCAAATGTTGAGTTTCTGCATCAGCTTCAATCAAAATATTGGACAAAATGGGATGGCTGCTATTGCTGGGAATGATGCCTTTCAGAGCCTGTACATAATCGTTGAATTCTCTTGAATCGCAGGCAACTTCAATAGCTGATGGGAGAGGAGAAGGGGAAGGCAATATCGCCTCATTTGACAATGTTTCTAGAGAAGGAGCATCGACAGATGGGAGTGCTGCAAAATTAGTGTAAGTTTGCGAGGTTTCTACTTTTTGTGGAGAGATTGTTAAGGGCTCGCAAACCGAGTCAGTTTCAGTTGTTGGTTTGACTGATTTATTCACAGTTTTGGCAGAATTACGTGCTGTGGCAGTCGAGCGTTTTTTCTTAACTGTTCTCTCCAAATTTTCCTCTTTAGGCGGTGTTCCTGTTTGTCGAGATTTTACCATAATTAGCTTGGTGTCAGGGGTGCGATTGGCCGCTGCGGTAGCAGCACTTATTCAGGTTGTTGAGAAAGAGGAGTGGGAAGGGGAAGGAGAAGGAGAAAGAGAAGGAAAAGGAGAAGGAGAAGGAAAAGGAGAAGGGGAAGGAACCCACGCTTAAAAGCATAGGATTCAAGGGTAGACATTTTATATCTAACTCGGTGTATCGATACAATTATTGATTTTTTGAACGTTGCTATCAACCCAAAACTAAAGTTTTTTTCTCCATCTTTATCTTCTCTTTCCCCTTGCGATTTCCTTTCCTTGTTCGCCTTATTTTATAAATAGGACTTACGCACAGACTCTACTTTAGGAATTACGCAACTGGCATAGTCCAATCGATTTGTAGGGTGCGTCAGACTTTCGTTATAAGGCGATTATCGAGGGTTTGGGATAGTAACGTACCTTACTAATTGTGCCAGTTACGCCCAGGACTGTACTTGTAGGGTGCTGATGGCAGACGTTACTACTACAGATAGTGTAAAGATTGATTCATGCAGCGTAAGTCCCGATGGAGAAGGTTTTTGAAAGTTGAGTGTTACTGACTGTTTTTTACAAACGTATGTGCCTCTTGGTTGAAGACTTTACCTCTTGGTTGAGAAGTTTACATTGTACTTGAGAATTTTATTGTTTGAGTACGAGTCATTGGGGGCAACAAATAATATCCGATATCGGCAGCGGCTTGCACCGACATAATAAAGTCGATGGTACTCTTTAAGTTTCTGTTGACTGCTCAAATCTTGACCGATTAACAATCTGCTGAAAAGGTCGCTTCCGTCAATGCCAACTTCATCAAAAGTGCTGCCTTGCGAATTGTGAATAGTCAGAGCAAAGCAATTGTTAATTTCAGCAAACAAGTCATCTTTGAACCAGTAATATTTCCTCCAAAGAAATCCATTGCGTTTAGCACTCTTGAGCTTTTCTTTAAGTTCAGCCTGGTAGCGCTTATTTTCAGACTCGTGCAGGACAAAGATTTGCCGAAATAAACCGTCATCAGTCACAATTTTTAGCAGCCAAACTCGATAGCCTCCGTGCTGGTTAATCTCAACTTCCTTGACGGTAAATTCCGTTGAAGTCGGCAAAATTACGGTTTTGCCGTCAGGTGCCATGACGGGTTTTTTGGTAATTAGCCTTTCTCCCGGTACAAATCTAGGTGCAGCTTGACCGTAGACTTGTTCTCTGATAAGCTGATTGTAGTATCTGACTCGTTTGTTAGTCCAGCACAGAATTCTGAAACGATCGGGATTTTGACCAAATTCTAGATCGATCGTTTTGACAGCATATTGCAGCAGCGTTTCTGATTTGACTTTGAATGCACCGTTTGACTTGTCTCCTTTTTTGTATTTAGAGTGTGGCAAAAATATGTCTGCTTTGCTATTGACAAAAAAGCGGCATTCTGTTATGAAATCGAGCACAGGGCTTTCCCCTGCTTGCCTGACAACTTTGGTCAGTACAGCTTTATTGGTAATGCTGAAAGCAGGCGACTTTTTGTCTCCTACAGGATTGAGTTGAGCGGGGTCGCCCATTAAAATTAGCTTGCGGTGATTGAAGAATGTGCGTTCAAAATTGCGTTCTATCCATTTCCACAATTCGCTTCCAACCATCGAACATTCGTCGAGGAAGATGATATCGTAGAGGTGAAGGCTGCTGGAACTTGTCTGTTCCAAAGCTTTTTCTTGTTCTTTTCTGACCATGCCTAATCCTAAAAGTTGGTGTATTGTCATAAAATCTACTCCGAAAATGCCTTGAGACGCTGCCATTTTTCTGAGGATGCCGACTGCTTTGTTAGTAGGTGCTGTGAGGGCAATGCGTTTGCTTTGACTCAAGAGTTCTTGGATAATTTGAAAGACGATTGTGGATTTTCCAGTTCCTGCGTAGCCGCACAGCAAGAAGAATGACTCGGTAGTGGTTAGAAAGCTTCTCAATTTGTCGAGGGCTTGCTGCTGTTGCGGTTTGAGCGTGAAGGGAAATTGTGTAAGTTTTTGGGGTTGTTCGAGTAAGGTTTGAATCATTAGTTAGCGTCCGTTACTAATTTTATCAACCTCTGATTAAGCGTTAGCTTGACGGGGGAGTCTTTCAAGAGTAGGTTTTTTAGATTCCGGGCAAGGAAGATTCCTAAGTCTTGTTAATAAAACTTTTAAGACAAATAGGAAATTTTTCTGTATTTTGTCCCAGCAAAAAAACACCGTCCACACCCTACGAAGTGCTTGCTACTTCCCACTCATCTCCTAAATGGCATCCTTTCTAAATCAAGTTTAACAACTTTTTCCAGAGCTTCAAGACGCTTGTTTAATGTTTTATGTCGGGGACATTCTACAGCATACTCATATTTAGAACCTGTATGTTGCAGTTCATAAATTTGGCACTCAATTAAATTGCTCAAGTTGCCGACTAGCTTTTTGACAGGTATTAGCCACGCTTTAGCTAGTGCTTTAGTACGAAACCCAATCCAAGCTGTAAAGTAGGAGCCGTCTTCGCTAATTTGATAAGCCACATTGGGCGATAATTTAACAATAGGTTTGATGCGGGCAATACCCAAACCTTTGAGTTCTCTCAAGCTGTAACTTAGGAGTTCTCCGCTGTTCCACTGGATGTGAAATGGACGTGGCTCTTCAACGTTCAAGTGTTGGACTCTCCCCATTCGTTGAAATCCTTCTCGGTGCTGTAAAATGCAATCTCCCTCTCTAAATCCGTAGAAGCCTTGTTTCTTTGTTAGGTTTTCTAACTGCTGCTTCCAGGCTTCTTCCCAAGCTATGTCAAAGTCGAGAAGTTGGTAATTTTCTTCGGTCAATTGTTGAGCTATTTTTTCTTTTAACTGCTGTTTGTAGATGGGCATAGCGAATTCTAAAAAGTTGTCGGGTACTTCGAGAGCTAAATGCGTTTTAGCTCTGATTATGATATCGGTAACAGATAAATAGCTGGCGGCTTTTAATTGCTGGGGTGTCGGGATATCTATGGTACAAATTGTCGGGTAGCCGGGAAACAGGTTGATGGGAAAGTGATACAATTGGTCGAGAGCAGAGATGAGAATGTGCTGTTCAGTGAGCGATTCTACTTTGAAACGAGTTACGTTACTAAATTGTATCTGTTCGGAATTAGCGAGTACGATAGTTGTGCAAGCTGGAAGTTCTCCCACAGTATTTTGAGGAATAAACTGAGGCACGATGGAGATTTTAAGGACGCGGATTTCGTCGAGGTTATAAGTCCAAGAAAATGCCTTTTCGCCCGAACTTGCGTCCCAAGTAATTGTCACAAGTTTTTCAGTTTTGTTGAGAGAAATAACAATACCGTATTGGTTGCCTGTTTTTACGATATCGTTTAATTTGAAGGGATGTTCTTCAGCAGGTGCATCCGCGAGAAAAGGAAAAATTACTGCAATCACTTCTTTAATTTGAGGGGAGTGCTGGCTTACTGATTCAGGAAAGGTTTTGTGGGGGTTGATATTAGAGTTGTTAGCATTCATAACCGTAAGAAGTGGTGAGCTCTTAACTTCTCCCGCTAGGGGGTAGCTTTTAACTTAGAGCGTTTCTCAAGCAATGGTTCTTGCTTCTTGCATTGCCGGAAATGACTTAGCTGTTGTTAGAGGGGAGACTCTGTTGCAATCGCCAACTATACTGGTATCAGTCAGCCCTAGGAGCGTAGAGCTATCTACTTTAGAATTATTACTCATATAATTAGATAAATTGATACAAAATGCGATGGCTCCTTTGCGTCAATTAAAACTCTAATAACAAGCTCTAGTTAGTAGACTTTAACAAACCCGGTTTTGACAATCTATCACTCCAGTTAACAGCCCCCAGTAGATAAAAAATTACCCCAGCTATCAGTAGGATCTGTAGCTGGGGTAATTCGCCCGAAAGCGGATATATTAATCTAACACAGCTATATCGATTAATTCGATTTCACATAGAGCTGCGTCGTTATTCTTTAGGCAAAGTAGGCTTGGGTGGAATGTCAAAAACAATCACAAATGTGAATTCTTTGACAAACCGTTGCAAAACCCGAAAATGATCGTCTGCATCCCTCCTCCTGCGAAATCGCGCCACAACAATACGCTGACAATTAGGAAGCAGCTTAATGATGCACCACGGATGCAATCTCTCAAAATAAGTCATTTTAACCTCACCAGCGACAGTAACAGGTTGCGTTCTTTTTTCCTTGCTTGCCATTACGCTAGTTGAGAGAATATTCTTCAAGACAGGTCACGCTGACCTTGACAATTAATTAGGTTTGTGCTTTAAACCGCTCAAATTCTTTTCTAACGCACCTTCTTATCTTCGGAATGCGGACACAGCAAGTTCGCCAGTACGTCGGGAATCTCCTCAAAGTGTTCCAGCAGAAAATCCATTACTGCCAAATGGCGCAAATCAACAGCAGTAGGAAATCTTCGATTTTTTCCGCGTTTAAACCAACCCTGTACCGTCGAATCAGAGCGGGAACAAATGGAGGCAATTTGCTCGTAACTTACCCCCCACTTAACATAAAACTGTTTTGGCGTCATTCCCAATTGGCATTGGCTGTAAACTGCAATCAAATTGCGTTCTCTATCTGTCAAAGTATGCGGCTTTTTCATCCTCACACCTCTCTAAATCTTCCTCCCATGCCGTATCAAATTGACACCAAGCTGCACTCTTGGAATCAGGAGCCAACCAAATTATGTAGCACCACATCCAACAGCAACGGCGCTGTTCGTAGTTGTAAAATATGCCGATAACTATTCCCCAGTCACCTTCTTCGCCAACATCAGCCCAGCGCACCCTAAAGCCGCACTCAAAGCGCGGGGGATGAATTTGGGCAAAATTTGCAGGCAACTCAATTGAAGGTGGTATATCATTCAAATGTTTTAGTGGCCGGGCCGAAATCAAATCTCGCTTTCCTTTTGAGATTGACATGAGTTTTTAACTGTGCATCGACTGCAACAGATTTATTTTGATAGGTTTTTATGCCAATTTCTTGATAAAGAAATTGCAGCGCGATATTTCCTTAAATCAATCAATTAAAATCTCTAATATTAGATACTGCATCGATCGCGAGTGGATGCAACCACAATCGTCAGATCTTCGCGCGCTTCAAAGATATGATGGGAGGTTAGCATCGATTGCCGAGCGCGCGACGACTGATAGATATGCCGACAGAGATGAAGCGTTTGGAAAGACAATATCCTCTATCAAACAAATCTCTAATTTAACTTGCGATCGATTGAAATTTTTCAAATTTTTACCGGATACCTGTCGGAGTTATTATTTATTGGCTTGAGATATGTTTATTGGCGATCGCTCACAGCATTACTTACTTTGAACAGCGCGAACTGCGCCCTCCACAGAACTCCTGCGACAGGGGTATAGCTGTCTTTCAAGGCAATATTGTCTAAGACCGCACACAATTGGGCGATCGTTCAATCCGTGAGCTCCCGTCAAGCTGACGTTTGAAGAGTATTTTTTCGGCGAGCGGGCGCCGCGAGCGTCCAATACTGTACTGAGACGCGACCGGACTTCAGATGAGTCTTTTACATGAGGGTAAGGATTGTAAATACCTTAGCAGAGTAGGCTCTGTAGAACAGATGACCCTTTTCAGGTCGCGCTGGACTAAAAACGAATCACACTTTTTGGCAGCGTTCTCACGTCGCTCCTCCATCCGCCAGCTCTAAGCGGCGAGCATAAGTGTGGACGATCGCACCCGAAAGCAACGATTTCACCATCACTTGAGCGCCTGAGACAGCTTTAACCACATATTTTTGAACCTCACCAGCAAACCGCACTAGCGCGCCCACTTTCAATGAGTGTCCTGCGTTCGCAGCTTCATCTGCTGGTGGCACACCCCCCGATATCTTCATATCTTTATCCGACCCTGTGTCGCCAGGAATCGCTTCCAAACAAGGAGCCGCAGCTTCTGCCAAAGAGATAGTCTTCTCATCCCGCTGCTGCCAAGATGCAAAAATCGCCGATCTGCCGTCGTTGGGGAACTCGAACTGGTAAACTCGAATGCGCTTAGACCTGCCCAAAGCATCTCGTTCTTCCGACCTTTCTTGGCGAACCCGTCGCAGGGTAAAGCCCAGTTTCCCCTTCAAAACGTACTGAACCACCTCCATTGGCTGGGCATTAGGGTGAACCCTGATACCCAGAAAATCCTTCACATCCGCAGAATACTGCTTGACCCTTTGAGCAAAGGCTATCACCTCCGGGTCAGTCCCTCGATACTCCCTGTCTGAGTCAAAGAACTCCATCAGCCCCAACTTCTTGAGAGCTTCCACAGAAGCTTTCAGGAAGCGCAAATCTTGCGGGCAAACCTTCCCTTGACCCCTTTCTTGATGCCCCGCCAAGTGATTTTTATCTCGTTTCCTGACAAACTCTGGGTCATGGGTCAAATAGTAATGCAGGCGAATTTGAGGCAGCCAGCCGTCGTCGTCCTTCAATTTCAGCTCAGGCGTCACCGACACCCCATAAGTCTCTTGCAGTTGATACTTGCGCTCTTGATTGAGTTCGCCCCGAGTCTTGGAGCGCTTGTCCTTCAACTCCAGATACTCAGACAGAGTAATATCAGGAGCATCAGCAACAGCATCCGCTTCTACCCTGCAGTTCTCTCGCTGAATTGACTCAGCCTCTTTCTTAGCCAGAGCAGCTCCAACATTTCGGAGATTTAATTCATTTAACCCAGCATCAACCTTCTGGGCAACCTGCTGCAATAGCTTCCAGTTTTTAACCGCGCTGGCTGCTATTTGCTGCGCTAATCCCTCTAAAAGGAGTTGTTCTAGCTGATTTTCTCGGCACAGTTTTACCTGAAACCCTTCAGCTTTTAGGCTGTACCTAATCGCCTCCCTGTAATGCCACATTCCGGCATTAATTCTAGCAGCCATTTTTGCCCAAGTTCTCAGGTGAACCGGGTCGTGGGCCGCGTCGATGTCGAAGTCAACTCCTTGCAGCAAGCGAATATTGGCTTTGATAACCTTCTGCTGGGAAGCGAGGAGAGCTCGATAAGAAGCGTTGCCGTTGCCAATTTTGCCAATGCCAAAGGGCGCTGTCCAGACAAAGATTGGAACATTTTCATCCCTGACTCGAGCGAGACTTTGCAGGGCATCGTTGACGGCAATTGCTCCTTTAAAAATGCCGAATACCGCTGCAAAATAACCGCGAATGTCGATGCTAACTCCTGTGCCAATGGTGGGGCTAGCGATGATGATATCGTAGTTTTGAATGGTGGCATTAAGATTCTCAACGCAGCCACAAGCGGGGTGGTTGGGGTCGGCTACTGACTCGCTATCAATCCTGAGAATGCGCTTGTTGGGAAATCGTTTTTGCAGTTGTGTTTCTAGGTTGCGACACGACCATTTTCCTTTGACTTTTTGGGAGTCTTCAACAACCATAATGTGGGGCCTGTTTCGATCGAGCGGGCAGCAGAGGGCGCGACTTTCAAGGTCGCAGCCGGTGACTTCTCGCGACAGAATTTGCTCCATTTGAGCGAATAGTGGTGCGGGACTTTGAGTGGCGTAGAAGATCGCGTCCCGCTCTTTTTTAGGTTTCCATTCGTTGACGGCAATCCAAGGTTCGAGAGGGATGCCAGCAAGCGCCTTCAAGTAGTCGATCGCGCAATCAGATAAGTCAGCATCCTGGGCAACGATTAAGCCGCCGGTGGTTAAGACGGTGCGAATGAGTTCTTGCAGGGTTTGCAAGATGGCGACGCGGTTTTCGCGGCAGGTGCTGGAGTTCAAGGCGTGCCAGATGACTTGTTCGCACTCATCAATGAGGACGATCGCCCCAGACCAGTTTTCGGGGTTGAAACGGGCCATTGAGTGGGGGTGGAGGCTGTCTACACACAAGCCGTACCCGAATAATTTGCCTTCCGGCGAGTTCTTGGTTTCGTCGATGTAGTTGATTCCCAACCCGGCGCAGATGGCGCGGCCGAGCTGAATCCTGTGGGTGATGACTAGCACGCGGCGTTCGCCCGTGTTGAGGGCGTGGGAAACCAGGTGGGCGAGGGAGCGGGTTTTGCCGGTGCCTTTGGGGGATTTGATGCAGGCTAAGCCGGCCTCTGGATAGGGGAGTTCTCCCAGATAGCGAGAATTTAGCGTTAAAGACGCGGGATAGGTTAAAACCCATGATTCCCTATCCTGCCAAAATTGGAAGCCTCGTGCTGCGTTTGTGAGGGCAATGAGCGCATCCTCGCCTCTGGCTACCACGAAATCGTCGATGCCTTTCTCCGGTCCTGGCAGAGTGATGACGCTGACGGAGCATTTGGCGGCGGTGAACAGGCGGCCGAGTTTGTCAATCTCGCGGTTGACGTTGAGGACGGTAGAGCGCTTGCTGTCGCGATCGAAGCCGATGCAGATTTCCCGCCCTGGGGTGGCGAAGTGTTGGAGTTCGGGGATGAGATAGGGGATGCACTTCTCCCCTAGCGCGTTCTTGGTTCTGACGCCCATTGTGACGCCGGGGAGGGCAATGGCCGGGTAGCCCATTGTGAGCAGGCAGGCGGCTTTTTTTGCGCCTTCGACGATGATGACGGGGATGTTGTTGAGCCAAACCCATTCCCAGAATTGAAGCGGGTTTGGGGGAGAGGGAGCGGGGGAGAGGGGGAGATTTTCGTCCTCCATCTCCTCTCTGCCCCTAGCCCGTGCTGCCCCTAGCCCGTGTTGCCCCTCTGCCCCTCTGCCTCCCTGCTCCCCCGCTCCCCTGCTCCCCCTCCCCCCCTCTCCCAAATCCTCTAGGTCGATGGGGACGCCGTAGCGTTCTGCGACTTTTGCCCAGATGTGGTCCGGGACTTGCAGGAAGAAGGCTCTGGTGGGGGTTTTGGGGGGGTGTTCGTATTTGACGGGCTTGGTTTTACCGTTTGGGTCGAAGCTGTTGCGGGGCTGATAGGGTTTGAAGCAGCCCCAATACATGGGCTGCCAGTTGTTGAGGGGGTCAAGGCCCGAACACCACCAACCACCGTGCTCGATGTGGCTGTAGTGTTTTCTGGCCCACCGCCATTGTGCGTCGGGGTGGACTCTGCCGGAGGCGGCGTTAATTTCGTAGAGGAGGTAGGCGTAGGGGGCGTCGCCACTAAGAGTTTGCACGTTGAGGGCGAAGATGGCGGAGTCTACGCCGCTTTCTTGCCATTCAGTGAGGGCGGACTTAGACAAGACCATAACGCACCCCCATGTTGGCTGTGTTGACCTTCTGGCCTAGTAGCAATGCGAAAGGCACTCCAAGTTGCACCCGAATCTGGCTACCGCCAGAGCGCCTCATGAACGGGTCAGATGGGGTTAAGTGGACTATGAGTCTCTGTGAGGACTGATTTTGAAGGTCAATGCCTGTGCTATCTCGATAAATCTTCACCGGGCTATTCCTTGAGTGGGGAACATCCCTTTGTCTCATGTTCTGAAAATCGCTGCTTGCACGCCGATCAAAGATAATTAATTAATAGTTAATCCGCGCGTAGTAAGGTTCTGAAATGCTTGCTAGTCAAGAGTTTCAAAATTGAGTTGTCACCAGATCCGGGAGTTTTTGTCACCAGATCCGGGAGTTTTTGTCACTAGATCCGGGTGTGTCCGTAGTAAAGTCATAAGCCTTGCCTGGTAAAAGTTTGAAGGTGATTTTGAGGTCATTTTTGCCTTACTACGCAAAACTCCAGCCTTACTACGCTTGGGGCTGGAGTTGGGGTCAAGGGGACGGGAAGCTAGATTGACAATTCTGGTAGCACTTTAGGCAAGATTTTTTTGAGGTGGGCGGCGGTTTTGGGGCTAATTGGCTTGCCGCGCTGAAGCTGTGAGACTAGCTGCTGAGATATGCCCAGCTTTTCGGCGATGACTCTTTGCTTCGTCCAATCCTTTGCTTCACAAGCCTTCTGTATCGGTTCCCACTCTAACGGGGCAGCAAATGCTGATTTCCGTTTCCGGGGCAAAGATGCTGATTTTTTAGCAGCTATCAAGGCAGGAATTTTACCGGGAGGCTTGATGGTGACGCCAGCTTCTAGCAGTAAATCAATAATTCTTTTTTTGCAATCTTTGGGTTTACCTGTTGTACTTCCAGGACGCAACCATTCTGGGTAGGTTTCAGAGTCATATATAATCTGCCAATCTAACTCAGCTAGCTGCATTAAGGCTTTATCCCAACGTTGCTTCAGCTTACCAGCGTAGCGATGATCCTTACGGGCTAATTCAATCTCATTTTTCGGCATCACCATCTCTAGCACGGTCTTAACCGTGTATTTTCCATTTGTATGAATGGCGCTTTCTGTTGTTATATTGATGGCAATTAAGAATGCTAGCTCATCATGATACGGGTTCATTTTGAGCGTCGCTTCTGAAATCCAACCAAACTCATATAAGGCAACTGGAGGTCTGGCATTCTTGCCAGGTTTATTAAAGAAAAACTCAGCCCATCTACCCGCCCGAATGAAGGCTACTATTTCTGTTGGTTCATCAATTTCATCTGTGAAAATGTTACGCTGCCCGTAGCGCTCCACAGCAACGTCCCAAATGAGGGAATTCATATCGCATCCTAGCTTCCCGATATTCCATTTAATGGTAGCGTCCAGCTTTCTCAGAAGCTTCAGGCATTGCTCTATCCTGAGTAACTTCTGGGAAGTGGTCATATCTTTACGCTCACCCCAACCCATTAAGTCTATGAGGTTAGTGCCGCCATTTTTCCCAGTTCCAGCTAGCTTAATTTCAGTTCTCCAAGGCACAGCCTGTTGAAAAACATAGGCAGATAGTAAACAGTGGAGTTTGGCAGTATCTTTCCCCAAATTGCCAAATTCCTCAATAATTCCCCAGGCTGCCTTGCCTGTAAAGTAAAAATATTCTTTAGTAACTGGGTCTTTATCCTTTAAGGCTAACTTAACAAAACCCGTGCTGTAATTATCTCGAAAAAACACATTTTTATGGGTATCTTCTTGCCAATCCCAACTTCGTAATAAGGACTTGCAAGCCGTTCTAGGAGGGGCTGAGGTGAGTATTTGAGTGATTGTGGTGCTGATAAATAGCTGGGGTTCGGTTGCGGGAACTGTTTTTGAAGCCAGCCCCAGCATAGCGGTTAACTCATCTAGTGTCCGATTGGATAAATCGAGTGGCTCTAGAAAAATTAAAGCTGAATCAAGTGCCACGTTTTTCCATAAATTTTCCTCGGTTCTACCTGCCTGAAGCCAGAGGGTCAGATGATTTAATATTTCCTCTGCTTTTGTCAAGTAGAAAGCATCATCAACTATCTGCTCTTTGAGAAATTTTTCGAGTTCATCAACACACTTAGGACTAAAGCCTTCTAATGTTTCATCCCTTTTAGTAATTTCGGCATGAATCCCCATTGCTACATTCAAGGCCAAAGTTTCTAAAAAATTACTCTGGCGTAGCTTCTTGGCGTACTCTTGAATGCGGTCGCCATCTATCGTGGTGGTGGTGGTGGTAGTAGATAACTCCATAGCCTAGCCTCTTAATGCTAATAATAGTTACAGGTTTGATAGACAAATATCTCACTTGCTTTCTCGAACCTTTTTGTAAGGAGTAACCCGAACTTTCCGTACTACCAGGCCCTGTATCCCCAAAGCATTTGCGTTCCAGTGGTGGCGAAAAATAATGTGTTTTTCCACTAACTTCACGATCGAAAGCTCTCCCATATACTGTCCCAATTCGCTCGTTACTACAGTTTACCATAACGCTATTATTTTAACATTTTCCAGTAATAATGTCCTGCTTTATCGCTGTTAATTTCTGCCCGAAACTAAGAACTATTGATACAAGCTATTGTCAAATCTCGATCATCCCCTAACCCACAAACAGCCTTCGCACAGAGGGACGTTATGCTTCCGGTTTTTCCACTAATTTCTCCTGCAAAGCACATCTCTAAGCGCGTAGCATCGGCATAGTCATAGTTATTAGCATAGGGCGGCGAGGTAATGATTAAATCAGCAAAATCATCCGGTACGCCAAGACAAGTCCGAGCATCAGAGCGAACGCTCTTAGCAGTATTAGCTGCTGTTTTTCCTGCAATTCTCATGTCTTGAACCTGGGTTTGAACCATTAGCTCAAAAGCTGACATCGGCGACAATACAGATTTTTTGGTTTGGTTTGGTAAGATGTACTGCCAAGGGGCAGTTCCAACGCAGGAAACATGGCAGAGAATGGCTATAATTGTCAGCCATACCAACTCGGATTGAGGAGAATCGTCAGCTAATTGTTTCCAAGCCTGCCACAATCGATTTAAGCCTTCAAGGGAGCGATCGCTTAAACAAGAACGAATCAAAGCCGGATAATTATCTACACAGCCCGACCAATTTTCGGCACGTATTTTGACCTTTCTTATATGCTCTAAATAAAGAGCGGGGTCAGTTCGATATAACAACTTGGCTGAAGCAATCCTAGCAACGAAGGGATGAGCTTCTACTCCCAAGCATTCAACCCCCATTTTCTCAGCAGCAAGCAGCGTCGTCCCCGCACCGGCAAATGGATCGAAGACAGTCGCACTCCCCCGTTCCAAGGCTCTAGCAATAACGGTTTCGACCCAAGAGGCCGAGAAACCCGCACGCTCATCTCGCACCAGCGGTGAACGGGCAACTTGATGTTGTCTGTAAAGGTTGAAAAGGTGCTGTTGCCCTCTTGAGAGACAGGGGGCGGCGCTAGCGGCAGAACTTCCCCAAGAGGCAGCTTTAATTGTTTGACCATCAAAATTTATGCTCGTTCACTCAATTGCAGCGATCGCCGCTGCGCCTGCAAGGCTTTGGAGCCCGCCGCTCATCATTAGTACGCTCGCCGAACGGACTGGTAAATTATCCATCTTTTTGCACCCCTAATGAGGGTAATCTGGTCTGGAAAGGCAAATTATCAGACCGGCTATGGACTTAGAACACGCTGCTAATTCCTTTGGAGAAATAGCTTCGACGCGCGACCTAGTGGCAGAGCTGTTAGCTGCCAAGCGCTCTGTCAACACTAGGCGTGCTTATGAGAAAGACTTGTACGATTTCTTTGCGACAATGACGGGGCAGGAACCTCACCCGGCATTGGTGCGCGAGTTCCTACGGCTGAACCGCTTCGCCGCTGTCGCGGTGGTTCTCAAGTATAAAGCCAAACTAATCGACAAGGGACTCAAGGAAGCGACGATTAATCGGCGGCTGGCGGCTATCAAAAGTTTGGTGAATTTTGCTCGGAAGGTGGGCGAGTGCGAGTGGAGTTTGGTAGATGTTGAAGGAGAGAAGGTGGTTCCTTACCGGGATACTACAGGGTTTGGCCGAGTTGCTTCTGAGAATGTGGCGGCGATGCAGTCGGTGTTGGAAATTCCCGACCGGAGTACACCCCAGGGAAAGCGCGACTATGCAGTTCTCCGGCTGCTGTGGGACAATGCGCTGCGCCGGGGGGAGCTCGGCGGAGCCAATATAGGCGACTTTGACCCGCTAGCCCGAACTCTGAACATTTACGGCAAAGGTAGGGGAACTCAAGCGCAGCTAATTGACTTGCATAGCGCGACGGCAGATGCGATTTCTGATTGGCTGAGCGTGCGGGGAGCTGCAATGCCCCAAGAGCCTTTATTTATCGCTTTGACAAAGCGGGAATACGGGTTGAGGTTGAGCGGGTATGCTATTTACAAGCTTGTTTTCTCAACTTGCTCCGCTGCGGGAATTCCTAAAAGAATCAGCCCGCACAGAATACGCCACGCTGCAATTACGACGCTGTTAGATGCAAGCAACGGCAATACGCGAATGGCGCAGAAGTTGAGCCGCCATACCAGCTCGAACGTCCTTAATTGCTACGATGACAATCGGCAGAGCTTGCAGCGAGAAGCGTCGGGGCTGCTGGCTGATTTGGTGCGCTAAGTTGAGATTTGTATGTTCGGATGGTAATCGAATACAAGACAATGGGGAAACTCATCGAAACTGTTAACTTTCGTCTGACACTCTAAGATTAGTTGGGTGCGGCTGGCTGAACCTTTACCAGTTACAGCAGTGCATAACTGCGTTATTAGCAGGCAAGCTGATAGAAGGGATGCGGGGCAAGTCAACGAGCGACGGTTGCAGGTAATGCAGCAAAGCAGTTAGACTAAAATTCAGGAGGCGCTTGTCACCCCCTGAACAAAATAAGATTGAGGAGATTCAGGGAGCGAGAGTTAAGAAAGTAATTTGCTCTGAACAAACCCCGACGAATCTGCGCCAAGTCGTAACTTTTAAAAATCACCCAAGGAAAATCAACGAAGCCATTGCCGATGGGGAGAAAATCAGTAGCGGGGTACAAAGCCTTGACATAACGCTCCAGTAACATACGAAACCTGTGACTCACAGGCGAGTTTTCACTCTCTTCTGTAAATGAGCGCCGGAGAGTTTCATCTGCAACCAAGAAATGTAGGGGAACAGCGAAATACTGGTCGCTGAAATTGCTAGAGTCGCTAAGTTGCTGCGTAATCTCCTCATTTTGCTTGAGCTTTTGGATGAAATCAAGAGCGAAGTAAATTTCATTTTTTATATCTTGTGGGTAATTTTTGCGCCAGATATTTTCCAAAGCATTTATGAATTCTGGCGTCGCGTATTTACTGACTTGGGAATAAGGATCGAACCTGTAAAGGGAGGTCACTGTGTTATTATTCATTGGGACGAGCAACAGCGAACCATCCACATAAAAAACCTGCGGGCTGAGTTCGATATCCAACAAGTCAGCCATGCAAGAGCATTGGTCAAATAAGAAATCAACGCCCGACTCCAATAGAGACGGTAAGCTAATTTTTTTCCTTGTCTGTTCGTAGGAAACAGAAGAATTGGGTGAGCAAGTAGACTTCTGTAGGAAGAATTTCGCAGACTCAAAAAAACAAGGCAAATGTTCGAGAGCAAGTTTAACATCTCGATCCTCTGGATGTAGACGCTGATGGCTCCGCAGCCGCTGCATGAGAGACTTGATACGGGTGCTGAACGTCTCGCCACCCGAATACATCCCTTTTCCGCCAATGGGAATCATTGCTGTGCTGCGTCCGCAGAGATATCCTGTACCCGTAATTCTCGTCATTATCGCTGTTCGCAAGACGAGTAAGGAACCTATCAGATTTGCGACGCGAGTGATCTGACTTTGTTGCTTGCTGGGTACATTGGTGAATACTTTTTCAACAATGTACACCGTCACTTTCTTAGGTTCGCGATCGTTATTTTTTCCCTCTGCAAAATCGCCCCGACCTCGATAGATGGTCTGAATAATTTCCATCAGGTTGTTTTCTATCTGAAACCTAGGTAGCTCGACGATTATGTGTTTTGCATGAGGAAAGGAAATGCCGCGAGAAGCTGATGATGTCATAAATACTACTCTAACCTGGTCTTTACATTCAAGGCGGCTTTCCTTGTCTGGATCTGAAAGGGAATGTATTTCCAGATAAGCCTTATTTTTATCGAATCGAGGCCGCCTCTTTTTGACCAAATCTATTAATTGTATCAGACGTTGCTTGTCCTGAATGTAAACCAGTAATTGGTCTGAATTTTGCTCAGAGACGTGGTGGATTATTTCGGTTACTAGGGAATCGTCCCGCGCTGACTGACCCAGTTTATTTTTAAGGGAGCCATCCTCATTAATTTTACAAGTCTCGAAGAAAACTTTGTAAGTGAGTTCAATAAGTCTTGCTGGATATGAGTTGGCGTTAATAATGGTGGAATCAATAATTCCTCGCCGTGCTGACTCATCAGTAAACGACTGAAAACTAAGCTCTAGTGGCTCTCGCTCATTCTCAACAGGAGAACAGTAAATCTTAGCCGGCTCCGCTTCCCTTGTACCGAGGTGCGGCTTAACAACTTCAACACCTATTAGGGAAGCGTCAGCAACAATCAGTTTAGTGTTAAAACCGTGCGATTTATCGAAGAGTTCAAGCTTTTTATCCAGCCATTTCTGCATGGCGTGAAACCACTCAACCCCAGCGCTATCGCCCGTCACTTCGTCAACCATAACAATGATGTTTCTCAGGCGTGAAGATAATTTAATCATTTCCTCTGAAATCACTTCACTCTGATTTGTAACCGAACGGAATAGTCTATGAAAGTTATCTAAGGAGTCTCCGTATTTATTCACTTTACGGAGGGACTGAGTAGAGCAGGTAATCACAATTTTACTCACGCCCTTATTGATGAGAACGTGACCAGCATCGCACAGGCTCCTAATCACTCCCGTCCCTGACTTTTTATCGTAGCCAAGCGAATTTCCTGAAAGACGACTTATTTCCTGTCTCGCTCTTGTGAGGTGCTTTCCCTCATCTCCAACGCCAATAAAAGTTACCCCTGACCAATTAAAAGTATTAGTATCGGCATTAGAAGAATATTTGACTGTTGGCAAGCCGTTATTGGCCGCAATGATAGCGTGGCTTGTATAAATGCAGTACAGGTCATCAGCAAACAAACGCCGCGATTCAGTTCTAAATTTATTGATTGTGTCTTCGTTAACCGATAGCCGCGGACTGACGTAGAACAGCAGGAAGCCCTCGTTAACGCGATCGCGAAGAAAATCCACCACTGTCGTTGTTTTCCCAATACCTGGATTTCCGGTCAGGAACAGATAGCGACAGGCGGATGACAGTTGTTCCTTTATTATTTGGGCATGAGCATTCCTTAGCGTAATTTTCTGAGGGAGGTTGTATTTTGAAGTAATCGAATCATCCAGAGAATCCGATGGATTGTGAAAATTACTAATTATTTCAGTGAAAGACACGGTTCTGTCCGCAGTGGTATTCATATCGCACAGCGAGTCAACAAATTCTTTTACTTTCTGTTCCTGGCGATCGCTCTCTTGTTCGCATTCTCCTGCTGTACTGTTTCCAACGCTGACTCCCATTCCACCGGGTGCGTACAATAAACTATCCGCGACACTTCGCTTGATTAAATTGAGCATCTTAACAAGCGTCCGCTTATAACTATCGATTGAATTCTCTGTGTCAGACTTTTCCTGTCTCTTCATGGACTTATATGCGTCGGCGCAACGGTCAAGGATATCGAAATCTTCCCGCCCGACATTCAGAGTGCTAATTCCCTGCGTCGTGTAACCGATCGCCGAGACTTGGACAGTTGCATCCTTTGGTATCCTGTTCTCTGATTCGAGAAACTTGACAAAACTAGCGGAGTACGATGCCGCCTGCACCAACTTAACAAAGTCCTTGTCGTAATAAGAAAAAGCTGTCAGGTAATCCTTTATGTCACGCCCAATTATTAATTCTCGATTGCTTCCTTCCTTTGTGTCAAATTTTAAGTGATGATAAACACTTTTGGACATTAAGCGGTGCAGTTCCACTCCGAGAGACTCAAGGATTGATAAAGCACTCGATAAATTCCACAAATCGCAATGTTCTCGTTCATCAGTTGCACCCTGATTTTCCCCTTCGTTCAACTCGCTGCTGTCATTGCTATCAACGGTGAACGCAGACAAATCAACGCAGACGATGCGATATTCCTTTTTTCCGCCCCCTTCCCCCTCTTTCGACATCAACATTAATGTGTCCGCCTTTAAAAATTCCCCCGTTGTAGCGTATTTATTTATGTATGGGAAAACCTTATCTGGGGTAATGCCCAACTGGGAAAGGATTTGAGAATAGCGCTCATGTTCGTTTTTTTCCAGCGTTCTCATGCTGGTTGCATCCGAAAGACAGCACTGCACGTACAGCAATTCCCAATATCTGCTTGTATTAGAGGAGTACCCGAACGCATCCATCAGTTCGTGCCATAAACCCAAACCGCCAAGATGACCCCGCAGGAGTAACAACTTGCCCCATGTTGCCCATATTCGCTGACTCTCCGCGTCAATAAATCCCTCTTTCAATTTCATTTGGACGAGGCTATTGACGACTCCTCGATGATTGAGTTTTTTCAAATCATCGATGAATAAACCCATGTGGGCATATTTCATCCCTGTTTGATGAATCGCCGTCAATATTCCGGCGTTAAATGCTAGCTCGAAAAGATGTCCTTGTGCCTCTCTGATTTCCATTTACAGATCCTCTAAAACTTACATATCCTTTAAAACGGGACAATATCGCCGTTGCTAATAACCCACCACTGGGGAGCAATTATCGATTCAACTCGCTCCTTAAGCATCGGATTGGAATAGGACTCAACCAAGCAGTCAACATAATGCTGAGGCAGCTCATCGGGAGCGCTTACTTCAGGATTAACTAAGTAATTCTCAATTTCATCGAGAAGTGACAGAGAGGAGTGAGGTAGATTAATGTTGCTATGTATCGCATTCTCTCCAGAAATTGGAACCATCAATGCGTTGTACACTTCTGTGAGAAATGCAATAGAATTCATTTGCACCGAGGGGATGCAGTGCTGACTCTTTGCTGATAACCTGCCAATTGCATTGTCGCCGATAATATCATTTAGGGGGTCGAGTTTGAGGAACGATCGCTCTCCCTTAGTTTGGTTTTTTTCGTATTTTGAATAATGCAAGAGCGTTAACCCAAGCATGAGGTCATTTTTGAGCGGCCCCTCTTTGATGAGACCGTCCATCACCTTATTCACGTCAATTACGTCGCCAGGGTGGGCGTTGAGCAAGGTAGAATAAGTTGTCACAGTGTTGTAGAAAATACGATCTCGCTCTACAGCCTTTCCGGTGAACAAATTGAAAAATACTACCTGGGAGCGATTGGGGTCATTAAATACGTTACTCAACTGGCGCACGTCCTGAACGTACAAAGTCTCTTCGTTCAGTACCCCATCAATCCGCAAGGCGCTGTAACTGTCGTACAGAACTGGATATATTACCAGGTCATCAGCAATCTTGAGGTATTTGATGAGTTCCGGCGACATGAAGAACAATTCATTTTGTTGGTCAGTCACGCGCAGGTGTTCAGAAAAGGGAGTGTTAGCGATGTACAGAACATGGTGAAACCCCTTGTGGTACATATCGCTAATTGTGTCACGGAGCACTGCTGGAGAGCGATGCAGTTCATCTTCTCTGTAGTTCCCCGCCAGAGTTTTCACCAGGCTCACTTTTAGACCTGTTTTTGTAGGCTCCACTGCCACAACTTCACCAGTCAAATTGGCAATGTAGTTTTCTCCCCCACGTGAGGAACGGGTGTCGCATTTATTGCTTGACACCATTACTATTAACAATGGCTCTATGGTTCTATTATTATTGTTCTTAATTTTGTATTCCTGTGGCAATACTGAGTAGAGCGAACACTTGGCATTTGGGATTTTATAACGGTCAATCGTCGGCATCACTAGGCCTTGAGAATTCATCAACAAGGAGTCACTCAAGACATGACTCCATTCCTCCACAATTTGATGAATCAATGTTTCCTGCTCGGTTGTTTGAGCTTCTGCTGTTTCGTGCAGTATCCACTGACCTACAAATAAATTTTTGTTTTTTCGCGCTTTAGATGTCAGAATATCTAATATTATGAAGCCCAGCGTCCGCCAAGTAAGTTCGTATATGAAATGCCCCCGTTCGGTGGCTTTTTCTAAAGGTATTTCACCCACTTTAAACTCTATTAGTGATCCAGAAAATACAAGGCGACTCATGTATTCCGATGCTTCATCAGCATTTTTGGGGAAGTTAGGTTTCCCCCCTAATAATGGTGCGAGCAGTGCGATGTTATTTTTATCGCGAGCAAATTGCTTTTGTGTATCTTGACTTGCAAAACTATAGAACACGGGAAGCATTTGAATGTCGCCAATTTGATAGCTCCTGTCGAACTCGCGCTTCTTCCCCGTGCGGTAGAATTTATCCGTCTCAAATGTCAGCGTTACTCGAAACTGGATGATTGCATCTTTATTTGCCACCTGTGCCGAGATAAAAACATACTTGAGGCATTCCTTCAGATTCTCCGACAGTTCATTCCCGAAGAATTTAGTCGTATTGCTTATTTCGTTCAAGTCTGACAGGAGCAATTTCTGTGACAGCCCTATATTTACCTTTTTTTCGGCAGAAAACCCAAGTTTTTCTTTTTTTAAGTATTCTTTAAGAGCCTTTACCGCAGATGCCAGTTTGTCAGCAACTAAGTATTCACTCATTTCACCAACAAACTTTCTCATTAAATTTTTCTTAGCCTCATCACTGTCAAGAGCTTCTTCTTTCAACTGAGGTAATACTTCTTCCGTAAATCTCCCGATTACATCAAAACTTAGAACATCCTCGTAACAATAATTTGGCGATAGAGGGTTGGGACAGGCAAATGCAAAGTAATAAAGAACGAAAAACTTAACTATTTTCTCAATGTGTTGCTTGCTCCTCTCCTGCGTTAGCTCGTCCAAGTTATGCAATTTTGAATCCGGCTTAATCATCTCAAGCCCATACACAAATGAAGAATCGTAAAGAACCGGATTACTGACGCGCCCGTTTAACTTGAATTTGAGTCCAAAAGTTATTGAGGTAATGCTTTGATGTGGATCGTCTGTTTCTCCAATACAGCCATCGATTTTGCCTAAAAGAGGTAACTCGGAGAAGGCATCCCGCCCAGAGAATAATTCTCGGATGTCTACAAGTACGCCCTGGTATGTTACTTCGTAATAAGCCTGTGGTTTCTTTTTGTCGTTGATGAATTTTTCCAGTAATCTAAGACGCCCGCTGTAGTCCTTCAAATAAAACGAGGCTTCGTTAAGTGATATCCCGCGAGGCTGTTGTTTCCCTTTAAGGGCAAACTGATGTATTAACTTACTTTTTTGCTGCGATTCTCTGGCGCTTTCGCAATCTTCACTAATTATATTAGCCAAGGATTCCAAGTAAGTTACTTCCGCCTCTCTTTTCAGGCGACCAATGGTTTCCTGATTGAGTAATTTTTCAAGTTGGCTTAATTCATCAGAGCCATGAGTTTTGAGCAAATCGAGGCTATCTCTCACATTTCTAATTACGAAATTTGGATAATCTGAGTCCGATTGTTTTTTCAAAAATTGAACATAATTTTCCAGTCCAGTTACTACAAGTTCGCGGAAGCGAGTTGCACTATTTATCTCTATTGTTACTTTGTGACTCCTGATTGTAGGAGTCTCCACTTCATAATCCAAGGTCAAATCCTGCGAACTCAACCCAGTCATCGAAGGGAATTGCCAAGCAAACAAGGAGGGCTGCTTTGGCATTGATGCCAGGGGTACAAGCATTGACTCGATTAATTTATCAATTGTCACTTCTGAGCTTTCTCCATCAGGTTCTGAGCAGTGGGCTTTCCTAATTGCCTCCATTAATCTATTTGATAAAGCTGTTTTGATTTCCTGAATTTTTTCTCCGAATACCTCACGACATTTTTCAACCATGTTTATTGTCGCTTTATAGGTTTTTTCTCCTTTCTCTAAGGGGAGCGTTAATTCTTGATTTTTTGCTAGTTGAGCAGCGAAACAATGAATGTCTATAATTAACCTAAATCTTCCTGAAGGGATATCTTTTTTTAAGCAAAATATTTTGGCTCCGGTTTCTCGATTCAGTTCGTCAATAGTTTTTGCTAGCCAGTCGCTATAATCCAGCCTCGCCAGTTCATTCCTGTCTTCTTTTAACTCATTTTTCACGGGGACTAGCTCCTTTTTATATGAGAAATGGTTGCGGATTGTTCACTGGTTAAGGGGATGAATTATTCTCATACAAGTAGAATGATTTAAAAGATCATTTCATGTTCAAAAAAATTAATTAATCATCTCTGGAGGTCAGTATCGAGCTTAAAGTTACAGCAGATTGCCGGTGAATAGAGTACACTTTATTCCCAAGCACCTACGAAACTGGTTTACAAAATCGCTATCCGACTCTCCTTTTACCCTCATCTCAAGCAGCAGCAGGGTCAGCAACCAACGCCCTCATATAATAGCAAAGAGGTCGGACATTGTGCGACAAAGAACTGCAACTGAGTAAATCCCGATCTTTGCAGGGGCTTTTCAGCACCCAAGAGCTATCCTCTTTGAGGGTCAAGCCTGCTACGAATGGATCGTGGGAGCGGGAGTCAACATCAGTAGCACTCCAGTGAGACCGGATTGGGGAAGAAAGCCCCGATCGAGCAAGCCGGATTGCGAAAAGGCTCCTGAGCGACTTGCGGTGATGAATGTTTGGCTCAACTTTGCCAAGAGGAGTCTAACTCGAAGTTGCAAGGGTTTTCCAGTACCTAAGAGCTGATGAGCGGCTGATATTCATGACTTGAAAATGGGCGGAAGTCATTATAGCATTGAGTAGTTATATTACACAGCAGGCGAAACTGAAACGGTGTTGGCGGTTGATTTACTCGCTCTACACGCACTTCTACAAAACTAGGATTCCTCAAGAGAAGTTCAAAAATCTCACTCTTCAAATATCGCGGACAATACCCGACAATGTAGTGGTCTTCTGTATTTAAAGTCAAGGCTTTAGAATCATAATGATTTTGAAATTCGTGAGCTAACCACAACTTTTCTCCTGTCTCTAAGCGGTTAATTCGCTCAATTGCACAGGGTGGCAAATACCGCAGTCCGTGCAAGAAAAAGTGAAGGCGATACCGCCCTTCTGAATCTGGCTCAGGAATGGGAAAAACAGTTAGAGTATCTGTTTCTCGCCGCCCACCGCTGCGGGCTAACATGGCAATTGGATCGCTTTCATGTTGAGTCAGATTTAGCCAGTGAAAAAAACTTGAGTAATCGGGGCGATTTTTCGGCATCAACCGATTAGCAAATACGGGAAATAAGTAGGTTGATGTATATACTTCACCTAAGCGCGGAAACGAGGGCAAGGGTTCAAAACCGCACTTCTGTTGAGCTTCTAAAACGCCTTGCGTGTAGGTAAATTGGTAGTTGGTTCCGTCAAATGTTAGCCTGCCAATGGGAAACCAGGAACGGCTGTTTGGATCTTGCCAAGCCAAAAAAAGCGTTGAGTGTGTTTTCACGGTAGCGTTTTCCTCAAGTTAAGCAGTCTGTGTTGATTGAATTCAATAATTTTTTGGGCAAACTCGGCTGCAATCGGTGAGATACGAGTGTTAGGAATTCGATGAAAAATATCCACTATACTCGCCTTTGAGATACTTTCAAGTCGCTCAAGCCATATATGCGCTGCATTCGGAAATCGACGTGCAGCGCAGTCAAATACATCAATTGTTTTGAGAGGCTTTTTATCATCAACGCTGCCATAAAACGCCGAGAAACATTTGTTAGCATAAGCCTCAACTGAGCGTTTTTGCCTTTGTCGATCTGAGAGGTCGCGCCCCAGACTGGAAGCATGATCGTAACTGGGTGCTAGGTGTGCTGTTTTGGATGTAGTGGACGCTAGATTTACTGTTTCGGATGCACTGGGTGCTAGGTGTGCTGTTTCGGATGTAGTAGGCACTGCCTTATTTCGGACAACACCCCAGTTTTCGTGGTGGCGATCGCCATTGCCAATCCACGCATCTAACAGAAGATAGCCGACAAACACTTCTACAGCTTTTTGGATGCCACTGGGTACTGTCCAACCAATGGGTAAGTTCACAGATTCATCAGAGATAATTCTCAACACTAGATCAATTGTATGTTGTGACAGGTTGTAGGTTGCAAAGGTGGGGTAATTGGGCACGATGGGAGTAAGAAGTTCGTTACCGTGAACGAGGGTGCCACCGTTAGGCAAAAAGTAAGAAGAGACTACACCGAGATTCCCCTCACTCGTGGCGGCCAGTTCATAATTAGCATGAGGAATTCCCAGTAATTCGCACAATTCGGAGGCCACTTTTTCTGCCCAATCTTCGCCTAAATCAAGTCTTGCTTGTTTGTACAGGCAGCGGCCGAGTTCTGGGTGTTCAAACCAAAACTTATACTTGCTTCCCATTGCCTCAGTCTTGGAGAGTTCGTAAGCTTGAGGGGTGACAATAATGATGGGAAATTCATCAGGCATAAATTGTTTAACCTATTTCTTTCGCCGCACTCGCAGTTCACAAATATAGCAACCGCTTTCGTCGGTTAGAACACAAAGTCTGGTAGGGTTCATGAATGACCCCTACCTTGTCTATAGCAGTATGACGACTGCTATAGAACCCATTTGACATATTGTAGCGATCGGACACCAGCAGCCGATCGGATTGCAGCAACCTTACGCCTCGAAAAGCTCTTTTTTGAGGTCGTTCGCTTTAAACCCATAAAAACCGCCTCAAAGGCGTGTTCAGCCCAAGGAATTTAGAGCATTTTTGGAGTTTTTCTAAAACAGAAGCCTACATTGTACCCGCAAGGCACAGTGTAGGTAGTTCATGTAGCTTTAATTTAAGAGCCGCTTCATCAAAATGGTGGGTGGAAACCCCGTCCTTCTAGGACGGCTTTAATTAGTTTAGCTGGCTCACAAAATAAATGATATATAGCCTTTATTAAAAAGATGAGGTGCACTCCTATTCCCTGAATATCGGGACTTTCAAGCCTTATTACATACCTCATCTATCTGAGAAAGGCTATAATGCAAGCATGACACAGAAAGCATTCAAGTACCGATTCTATCCAACTCCCGAGCAAGAAATCTTGCTGAGAAGAACGATGGGTTGCGCTCGATTAGTCTACAACCGTGCATTAGCCGCAAGGACAGAAGCATGGTATGAACATCAAGAGCGAGTCGGATACTCTGAAACTTCTACTATGTTGACTCAATGGAAAAAGCAAGAAGACTTGCAATTTCTAAATGAAGTTAGCTGTGTACCACTACAGCAAGGGTTGAGACATTTACAAACCGCCTTTACTAACTTTTTTGCAGGAAGGGCAAAATACCCCAATTTCAAGAAAAAACATCAAGGCGGTAATGCTGAATTTACTAAGTCTGCTTTCAAGTGGAAAGATGGCAAAGTATTTCTAGCAAAGTGTTCTCAACCCTTGGATATTCGGTGGAGTCGTCAACTTCCTTTATGTGCGGAGCCATCAACAATAACGGTGAAGCTCTCGCCCTCTGGACGGTGGACAGTTTCTTTACTGGTAGATGTTGAGATTGAAACATTGCCTGAATCTCCTAATCAGATTGGGTTGGATTTGGGTATTACTAGCTTGATTGCTTTGAGCAACGGTGAGAAGATCGCCAACCCCAAAACATTCAAGGCAAAACGACGTAAATTGCGTCAAGTACAAAAGGCTCTTAGCCGAAAGAAAAAGGGGTTTAATAACCGTCACAAAGCAAGGTTAAAAGTCGCTAAAGTTCACGCTAAAATTAGTGACGCTCGGTATGATTTTCTTCACAAATTGACAACTCGACTGGTTCGAGAAAACCAAAGGATTGCAGTCGAGAATTTGTCTGTGAAGAACCTGGTCAAAAACAGAAAGCTCTCTCTCTCGATTAGCGATGCTGCTTGGGGTGAAATTGTCAGGCAACTTGAATACAAGTGCGACTGGTATGGTCGTACCTTTGTCGAAATTGACCGATGGTTTCCTAGCTCTAAGCAGTGTGGGCATTGTGGTCACGTTGTTGAAAAGTTGCCGTTGAATATCAGAGAGTGGGATTGTCCTAAATGCAGTACACATCACGACAGAGATGTGAATGCTGCTAAAAATATTCTGGCCGCAGGGCTTGCGGTTAATGTCTGTGGAGCGACTGTAAGACCTTCCGAGAGTAAATCTCGGAAGGCTGGTGCTATGAAGCAGAAACCTAAGTCGTGAGTCTTAGGAATCACCGTGGGGTTGATTCCCGGTGAGGATGTCAATTTTCCAATCCCTCACCCACCAATGCTTCCAGTTCAGCTAACAGCTTCTCTAGTTTCTTTTGCTTTTTGGGGTCATCCCAAACCTTAGACTTTTTTACTCTGCCATAAGCTGCATCTACGCGACTTTTAAGTGAGCGATCCGGTGCAGTCGCCTCCCCTGTATTTTGGGCTTTTAAATCGGCAGTGCGCTGTTTGATTTGGGTCAGAGAAAGGTCGAGAGCGATCGCCTCTTCTAACAATTGGGAGCGCTCTGAGCTATCCTTAACTCGGGCGATCGCTCTGGCTTTGGTATACTCAATCCGTCCTTTCCGCAGCGCTCCAATCACCTCATCTGGCAGGTTCAGCAAGGGGAGGCGATTGGTTCGGAAACTCTCTGGAGTGTACTTCCCGACGAGTGCAAATATATCGCTTACTATTTGCCAGTCCGAGCTGTGGATAACGTTATCCACACCGGCGCGTTCTGGGTGCGCGGCCGCTCCGAGCAAAGCAATAACTGACGAGGAGGTAGAGTTTAATTTCATTGCCAGCAATTGCAGAATCCCTTCGGTTTCCTCAATCGCATTCAAATCTTCCCGCTGCAAGTTCTCCAGCAGTGCAATTTGCAGAGCCTCTGTGTCTGTCAGTTCCCGAATCACAACAGGAATCTCAGTCAAACCTAACGACGAAGCGGCTCGATAGCGCCGTTCTCCAGCCACCAATTCGTACTTGTTGCCATCTATTGGGCGTACCAGGAGCGGTTGCAGAATTCCTAGCTGCTTGACTGACTCCACCAGTTCTTGCATGGCTGTCGGATCGAAATAGCGGCGCGGTTGCTGCTGGGGCAAGACAATTTTGTGTATTGAGACAAGTTCGGATGCGGCATCTGCGCTGTCGCTGGTTCCTAATAAAGCCTCAACCCCTTTGATTTGATAAGGCTGACTGTCGCGCTTTTGATTCATGCCAGAGCTAAGAGTCCTTGTGCAATAGTATCGAGTACGGCGACGGCTGGATGTTTTGGATTGTACACGGCCAGAGGTACGTGTTGCTGTGACGCATCGGCAAAAGCCACAGTCCGAGGCACAGGGGGGTAAATCGCACCAATCTTCTCCAGAGAAGTAGTAATTGACTGCAAACTTTGAAAGGCCTGTACAGTACGGGTATCGTACAGCGTTGGAATCACTCCAGCAATCTGCAATTTCCGATTAGCGCGTTTCCTGACGCGAGCAATGGTTTGCAACAGCAATTCGGTTCCTTTGAGAGCTTTATATTCAGTCTGAATCGGAATTAAGACGTGAGTGGAGGCAACTAGACTGATATAGGATAGGATGCCGAGCGAGGGAGGGCAGTCTATCAATATGAAGTCATAGTTCGAGCTCAGGGGGTCAATGACTTCTTTTAGCCGACTATCTCTCATGTCAGCCACTACCAGTTCCAGCTCTGCTCCGCTCAAATTAATATTAGAAGGGAGCAAGTCCATGTTGTGAAGGTTTTTGCGGAGCGCCGCGTCAGAACCGTTCATAATGGACTCGTAGACAGTCTCCTGTAACTCAGATGGCTCCAAGCCCATGAAGGCGGTAAGTGAGGCTTGGGGGTCCATATCTACTAACAAGACTTTTTGCGAACGCTTCGCCAAATGGTAGCCTAAATTCATTGTCAAACTGGTTTTGGAGACGCCACCTGACTGGTTGAACAGCGCAATAATTTTGCTCATCTATTTTTAAGCACGCAATAAACGTGTTGATTCAACAACAATATTAGTGGACTGCGGCTTATTCTAGGCTAATCTTTGAAATAACTTTGAGAACCGCCTCTGATAACTGCGATCGCAGTTAGCATTGAACTATCGCAGTTATCATTGAACTAGAGATGTTCAGCGCAGTCCCTACCCATAATCTTGGATTTGGGTGGGGTTCGTTCAAAGGTAGTGTTGAGTTAAATCGCTGATAATATCTAAGCTCATATTGTCAACTAATTTAGTCAAAGCCGCAGCAAGAGGCTTCTGCGACAGGGGAATTCGCTCAATCAACAGCCTTACCGCTTGCTCATCTCCACAAGCGGCTGCTTTATAAAGCTTCTCAATCGACTCCCTCGGCAACACAGATAGCGACTCAGGAGTCAGTTGCATAACAGGCTCATCCTGTTCGGACTTCCTCGGCGACTCCTCTTCATAGATATAGCGAACACCCAAATGAAGCGCCATCTTCTCAAAAATTACTGCCTCTCGGAACGGTTTGGCAACAAAGTCATCGAAGCCGTTCGACATGGCGAGTTCCTGGGTTTTAACAAAAGCATTAGCGCTCAAAGCAATAATCTTAGTGTTAGAACCGTTCGGCCGTGCTCTAATTTTTTGAGCAGCTTGAAAGCCGTCTAGAACAGGCATCCTCAAATCCATCCAAATTAAATGCGGCTTGTACTTTCGCCACAATTTAACAGCTTCAATTCCGTTATCCGCGAACCACACAAGAAAGCCAGCCGACTTCAATATTTGAGTTAGCAGCAACCGATTTGCAGACTCATCGTCCGCTACCAGAATGCGATATATTTGTTGGTTGGATGCCAACCCCTTCACTCGTTTTTGTGGCAGTCTGTCATAAATTTCGCTCTGTGTTGCATGACTGACTTTAATGTAAAAACTAAAAACCGTTCCTTTCCCCACAGAACTTTTGACCTTAATCTCGCCACCCATCAGCTTCACGAAAGAGCGACTGATTGGCAATCCCAAGCCCGTTCCCGTTTGCGATTTCCTACCAGTTTCAGTTTGCACGAACGGCTTGAACAAACGGCTAATCTCTTCAGGGGCAATACCAGGGCCTGTATCCTTCACTGAGAACTGGAGAAAGAATTTGGGTAACGGTTTTTTAGCCATAGACTGAAGGCATTTTACAGTCAGCTTCACCCTACCCGTCTCAGTAAATTTAACAGCATTGCCCAACAGATTAATCAAAACTTGGCGCAGCTTGCTTTCATCAGTTCGGACGTATTGCGGTACATCTTTCCGGAGTTCAAAAACAAGCTGCACTCCCGACGACTGAGTTTTGAGTTGGAACATCCGTTCTATGTCCGAGAGCAAACTGTAAAGGTCAAAAGCATTTGATTCGAGGGTAATTTGACCAGCTTCAATCTTAGACAGCGACAAAATATCGTTGATTAGTTTCAACAAATGCTCGCCACTGCGATTGATAATATCTAAACTCGACTGCTGTTCCGGTGCAGTTTTTTTAGAGTTGACAAGGAGGTGGGCAAAGCCGATAATCGCATTCAGAGGCGTTCTCAATTCGTGGCTCATATTGGCCAGAAAGGTACTTTTAGCGCGATTGGCACTTTCGGCTGCAATTTTAGCTTGTTTTAGTTCAATAGTTTTCTGTGCAACTTGCCGCTTTAAATCGCCAGAATATTCTTCTAACCGCTTGCGAGATGCTTTTAACTGGCAATTCATGCGCTCGAAAGCACAGGCTAGGGCTTCGAGTTCGGCAATACCGCTACCTGAAAATGTTGAGTCGAAGTCGCCACCAGCTATCGCCTCTGTTGCCGAAATTAACCGCTGCAACCGCTGTTCTATTCTTAGGGAAATGGACAGCAAAAGGCAGATAGAAAGAACCAAAGCCAGCAGCACGAGCAAAATAGTGTTGCGGGTGTTGGCCTGAACTTTGCTCGTGAAGTCGGTTTCGGGTACAACTGCCACAATCAGCCAATTTAAGCCTTTCGAGTTTTTAAAAGGTCTGACTTGCAGCAAGTATAGTGAGTTGCTGGCAGTAAAGTTATGATTTTGGCTGCTGTTAATAGCAGCGAGGCTGCCATAATGTTTAAGCAAATACTCTGTTGAAAGCTGGATTACTTTTTGTTGCAGAGCTTGGGCGCTTTCTCGCTGCCGTCCGTCAACAGAAATAGACGGTTTTGGTTCAGTTACCTCGTTCCAAGCAACTAAATGTCCCGAACGGTCTAAGATAAAGGCTTGACAGTTAGGGCTGATGTGGAAATCGTGCAAGTTGAATTTTGAGGTTGGGGTAGAAAAAGCAGAATTTGTTTTTTGTTGACGGAATATTATTTTTGGAGAGTCTGACCCATTTCTTTCCCCATTTGGTTTGATTGTGACTCCCGCTGTTTGACTTGGGGGAAGTTGGTTTACCGAACCAGTTGGAATTTGATTGTAAGTCCCTTCTCCTTTCCCCACCCCTTCTTTTAAGTAGTTGTCAAGGCGGTCCCAGATGCGGCTCGTTGCTTCTGCCAATAGGTGTGCAACTACGTCATTCATTGTCTGCCGCCCTGTTTGAAAAGAAAGCCATCCCGTCAGACATAGTAAAGTCGAAATCAGGAGAGCGTTGGGGACTGTAAGCACAACGCGCAGCGGGAGGGCAGACTTTTTTTGAATTGAGCTTTTTGGGCGGAACATTGGTTGAAAAAAGGGAGTGGGGAGTGGGGAGTGGGGAATGGGGAGTGGGGGAGAGTGGGAGAGCGGGAGAGGGGGAGAGGGAGAGACTGAGAGAGTGGGAGATTAGAGGTATGCAGTAAACAGCAAGCTGTTTAAATTTTCAGGTAGATGGCAGTTACACAATCCCTCATTTCTCTTCAAGTGGGTGAGTATATGTTAGATGTTGAAGCCCTCTAGTTTTTATCGGGTTGTTGCAAGTTTTCAAACTTCTCCCCCTCTCCCACTCTCCCCCTCTCCCTTTCTCCCCTCTCCCCCGCTCCCCACTCCCCATTCCCGTTACCTATTCCCGCAGCTCCGGCTCCAATCAAAAAGCAGAGCGACTTTTAAGAAGCCGAGTAGTTCGGGCTGTTGGCGGTTGTCGCTGTTGAAATCTTGTTCCAGGGTAGTTGAATTCTTCTCGTGCAATGCGGCTCAGCTCGACAATCACAGACAAGTCTACTCCGGCTCGTGCTGCAGCATCGGCCGCCGATAGATTCTGATTTCTTACCAGAGCTAAAAATTGTCGCACGCTGTAGACTACTGGGTCGCTGGCTGCTGTGTAGCCTTTTTGAATGGCAATCAGCAATCCTTTTTCAACATCTGATGCTGCGGGGGCGCGACCTCTATCAACGTTCACAGTCGGCGACATTCTTGGGGTGACGGGAGCGATGCGAATTCCTAAGTGTTCTGGTTCTTTGTTGGTAGGAACGATGTTGAAGTTGTAAAGTCGCTGTTTCCCTTTTGAATCTACAGTTTTGATTGAAAGGTTAGTGATGGTAGCTGTGGTAGCTCCCGGAAAATTGAGCGCTTGAATGGGACGCAAGAAAACAGTTTTGGCAAGGCCGCTTGCCAACTGTGCGTCGGTGCTGAAAACTATTTTTGAGGGGTCGGCAATTAAAACGTAGGCGAGAGCTTCGTCGGTTGAGCTGAAGTCGATCGCACTCGCGCGACCGGGATAGACTAAAATATCGATCGCACTATTGACGGCAATATCTCGACCCACAGTTTGATAGCCTGTTACTCTTGATTGAGCAAAAGCACAGTCGGGGTAGCTTGCAGTAGCGAACACTGCTGTGAACAAAAGCCCTCCGAGGGAAAGCATTCTTGGGGATTGGATGCGATTCGTCATGGCAGTTATTCGTTGATGTTGAGAAAATTGTTGACAGTAGAAACGGGGATTTCCTTTACTAATCGCCGCAGTCGCGTTGGGGCGACTTAACCGTTTACCGACGGTTTGGTTATCGGTAAATGTTGAGAAAGCTGTTAACAGTAATAGAAACCGGGGTTCCTTTATTAACCACAGCTACATTAGGGCGGTTTAAAAGTTCTTCAGTTGCTCTATCGGAGCGGCTTTCCATCCGTTTTGCTAGGGGGCTGAAGAAGCCATCGAGGACGGCTGACCAAATTTGGGGGTCTCGACTTTCAACGGTGGTTGTACTGTTCCCAAACCTACCGCTAATACTGCTAGAGCTCCTGACTTTAGGCTCTGCGAACACTTGACCGACTCGTCCAACTCCCGACAGCACTGCGGTGAGGATATCCTGTCCGGCAATATCGTTCCCTGGGTCGAAGTAGCCTGAAGCAATCAGTGGCCCTCCGCCCTCTCCTGCAATCAAAATTGCGCCTTCTGGAAGGGGCTGCTGTTTAATCTGACCGTTTCTATCAGAGTAGACGAGCGCCACAGCAGTAGCTTGTACCATGCGATTGGTTTTGCTGACGGTGCTGGCTTTGGCAATGACAACCGTGCCTGCTGGAAAAGCAATAGAGCCGTCAGTTGCCGTGAAGTCTGCTGTGAGAGTGACAGCAAATTTGTCGTAAAGCTGTTTGCCTGAGCTTTCATCCCACAGCAGGGGAACCGAAACTACGCCGTTGGCTGTGGTTCCAAGGGGAACCTGAGCTGTTTGGGGCGTGCGGTTGAGAATGCCTTTTGCCCCTGGGGAATTTACTTGTTCTAGGGTTGGGGAATTTGTTAAGGCAGAAGCCTCTGGAGCAGCTTCTGGGGAAAGGGTTTGAAATTCTGTATCGGCGGGCAAGGACGTTGGACGAGCGCTCAGTCGAGTCGCAGTCTCGATTGGGTTATCGGTAGAATCGGAACTTGTTTGGGGGGAAAGGGCAGTCGGAGTTAATTGGTTAGTGGGGTTTTGGGAGTTGTCGGTGGTTTCGAGGCTGTCCTCTCCATAAGGAAACTCCGGGTGTAGCCTTTCCCCGCTGGCGTTATTTGGGTGGCTATATAGTTTTTCTGGGATTTGCTCGAAAGAAACGTATGAGGGTTGCGACTTTTGGTTGCCGATATTGACTGTTAGGAATTCAGTTGTGGGAGCTGGCTTTGTCAGAGCGGCGGCGGTAGCACTTGTTGTCGCTAGAGTGCTTGGTGTTGCACTCACGGCATTCGCTATTCGGTTAGGGTCAAAATTTCCCCTAATTTGTCCGAGTTGAGCGAGTTGGTTCCACCGCTCAAACGGGTCGATTTTTTCTTCTGTTGGAGTTGGAATTAAAGGTGGGGGTATTAACGGTTTGGGTATGGGGGCTGGTGGGGGCGCGGGTGTTCTTTGCGGTATGGGTGCGGGTGCGGGTACTGTTACCGTCCGCACTACTGTTCGGGGTGCGGGTAGGGGTTCGCGTAGAGGAGTAGGTGGCGGTGCAGCGCTCCGGGTAGCGACTAGACGCGGAGTTCGCGGATTTCGTGGGGCTCTTGACGGTTTGGGCGACGGTTCTGTTTTGGGTTTTGCGGTTTTTTGCGGTTTTTCGGCTAACAGTTTTTGTTGGTCTTGGTAAGCTAATTTAGCCAGCAACTCCGGTTTTTCATCTTTAATGGTGCCAGAAGAGCTTTCTTTTGGTGTTGATTGTGCGATAGGTTCGCGAGGTGATTTAGGCTTGATAAATTGCCAAATCAGCAGTCCTAGCAATAGTATTCCACCAGTCAATAGCAGTATTGTCACTGCTCTAGGAACGCCTCTTTCGGAAACAGGCGGGGGCAGTGGTCTTTCCTCATCTTGAGCGAGTTGATATTGAGTTTCAAGTGTTAGGGGTGCATTGGGGTCGAAATTAGCAATGAAGTTTTCATCAATATCATCATCTTTCGAGGGGGAGGGGGAAGGGGGAGGGGAAGGGAAAAAGTTGTCTTCTGACATCTTGCTACTATCGTTATTAAGGATACTTTCGCTATCAAGAGGGAGTGAATTATTTGGCTCAATTTCTGCGGTTGTCAACTTTGTTTGATGAGAATTGTTTGAAGATTCTTGTCTGTTACTCATGGCTACTGTCTTGTTGCTTATTACGATGGTTAATTAACAAATGATTGGCTTGTATGTGAGGGGGACAGAGCAGAAAATTAGGACTTCTTTGTTGTTAAAATACAACCGCTTGAAGTTCATATACAGCACTTTTCAGGTAAGTGAAGTACAAACAAATCAGTTTCTGTAGGGGCGGTACTCCTTTCCCCTTCCCTGTTTTTCCTTCCCCTTCCCCTTCCCCCTCCCCTTTCAGGTAAGTGAAGTACAAACAAATCGGTTTCTGTAGGGGCGGTACTCCTTTCCCCTTCCCTGTTTTTCCTTCCCCTTCCCCTTCCCCCTCCCCCTCTAAGGTTTGAATTCGACAATTCGGGAAATTTCTAATCCGGCTGCTCTCAAAGAGTGAATAGTCTTCTCTAATTCATTAGCGTTTTCTTTGAGAGGGGATTTTGGAATTTCTACGGCTTTGACGGTGAAGGTTCGATTAAACTGTTCTCGGCTTTCTCCAATGCCTTGCTCTAGCACTACGCGAGTAGCAATTACATCTATTTCCCAAACTCCTCTTTTTATTTCTCTCGGTTCCCCCATGTGAGAGATATAAACTCCAGAGCGGGTTTTTCCTGAATAGATGGTGTTGGGAACGAGTTTGGCAAGTTCGACCAGGGAAGCTTTACCAAACTCGGATTCCATCATCAAGGAACCCATCCAAGCAGTTGTAGGAACTTGGGAACCTTTAACTTTAATGCCGGGGTCTGGGTCATTTGTGCCGGGAATTTTGCCTGACCAAGCCCAGGTTAAATTTACCCAACTGGATACAAAATTTTGGATAATTTTCGGCTCTCTGTACAGTTCATCTTGTTCTGCAATTCGTGCTGCGGTTCCGTCTTTTAACTGGACAAAGGTAACTTTTCTTTGAGATAAGGCTCTCAAACTGACTGTATTCACTAAAACAGTAATTGTCAGGAGGAAAACAAAGCTTGTTAGTAGAACAAAGCACAAGGCTAAGGTGTTTTTAGATTTAGGGAGTAAGGGTTGTGATTGTGGAAATTTCATATTATCGAAGGGGATGGCGAGATGGGGGATAGAGAATAGGGAAATAGGGAGGAAATGGATTGGAAAACTGGGTTTGAGTAGTGAGTAACAACTCGGTTCGGTGAAGAAAAAGCTATCGGAATTTCCTTCCCCTAGATCAGTTTTTCAGCAATAACGCCGATCGCGTTACTGGCAATATCTGTAAGTTGTTTGGTGCTATTGGCGATCGCACTATACAAAGCAGTTCCTCCACCCTTGGCAATTAACACGGCAAGAACTGGAGAAAACACAGCTAAAAAGAATAAAAAGGCGATATCTGTAACTAACTCTGCATCGGATTTGACAATCACTACAGCGACTAATCCAACGACGATGTTGTACCCCAATTGCACTCCAAATAACGACATAAACCCTATTAACCAAGCCCAGATGGGTTTTCCTTGCAGCGGCAGCAGCGACAAACCCATTGCCAGAGGCCCGAATAGAGCTGTTAGCAACAATGCTGCTTCTAAAATATTGACAAATGCCCACTGTACTGATCTAAGAATTAAGCGAATGATGGGCAAGACAGTAGATCTAAAAACTTGCCCTGCAAAATCGCCATTTCCTATATCCTGAAGATTGGCAACATTGCCTAAATTTTCCACAAATCGCTGCAAGCTTTTGAGAGGCCCTCCATTTTGCTGTTCGGCTGCCTGGAGGATTTGTTGAGCTGGCTGTTTTTTGCTGTTCCAGCATTCCACTAAAGCTGATCCAACTTTGCCCTGACATTCGCTGTAGAGTTTTTCAATTTCTTCTTTGCCAGCACTGGTGAGGTTAACGTCGCTCAGGGCAGTTCTGAAGGTCATTTCTCCGACTTGAATTTTCATAATTTCTTGCACTTGAGTGCTGCCTACAGCTTTGATGAATTTGACACTTTCAGCTAAGACTTTACCGTTGTTGCTGAGAAATACTACAATTACGAGTGGCCAGATAAACATGGCTACTAGCTCTGACCAAGACTGTTTTTCGATGATTTCTTTGCCACTGGTGACAGCGAGGTAAGTAACAGATATTCCCGCCAGAATTAGTCCTAGTTTGACTAAGGCAATCCAGAGAGAGGATTCTTGAGTGTTGAAGGTGTTAAACCAAACTAAATTCCACGATTCGACGGTTTTTTGAGAGACTTCTATGGCATCAGATAGAGTGTCCAGGGCTTGTCCTGCTGTGCTAGTTTGGGCGATTAGTTGTGTCAGCATCGCGGTGTCTCCTTTTTGTGATTTCAGTCTTCGCTTGCCCCCAGGGTGATGCCTCCCGGCATTTGAAACAGTCCCGCTTGAGTAGAAGAAGCGGTAGCCGCCGCAGCATCCTGCCGTCTCTGGGCTGTGTTAATTTCGTTGAGTTCTTCAGCTTGTTGAGCATTGAGAATGTTGGCAAAACTGCGATCGATTTGAGCTTGCTGGCCCTGCATGACTAAGGCACTTTGATTTTCTGCTGATAAGGCTGCTTGCTTAGCTGCGAGCGCACTTTGTTGAGATATGTTTCTCATAATGTTCTGTGTGACATCTTGACCTTCTGAATCAGCACCCAATTCCATTGAATTTTGGCTCTCGCGATTAGTTTGCTCTACGTTCTGCTGGACAATTTCTTTCATCTGAGCTTGCTTTTGTTGAGCTTCTTTACTGAGAGTGGCTTTATTGGCTTCACTGACAGCACTTTCTCTTTCTGCGAGTTCTGCGGTATTCTCTTTGAGGCTGTAAGAATCTTGCGGTCTCTTCTCTAAAGCAGCGGATAGTTTTGTCCCTTCGCTTTCGGAGGTGTTGCCGTCCATTATGCTTTTAACTGCTTCTTTTAGGTCTGGAACTTTCAATTCTCCCAGGAATGAAGAGAGGGTTGACTCTATTTCACTGCTAAAATTTTCGACTTTATTTAACAAATTGTCCCAGATGCCTGAGATGCTGTCGGAGATGGTGGAGATGGTATCTGAAATTTCGCCTGTTATGTCGCTAATTGTGTTTTCTATACCTCCTATTTCTTTCGGGTTGCTCAAGAAGTTATTAGCTGATTGTTGGATTTGGCTTTCTATTTGTTGATTGGGAACTGTGAAGCTGGAGCGGTTGAAAGTGCTGCTGTTAGGATTGTTTAAGCTTGGAAGCTGTGTGGCAGTCGGATTGCTGTCAGAGGTTTGAGCTTTTGCTTCAACAGAATTTAGTATTAAGCTCAGCCAAATTGCAGGAATGCCGAGGGCAAGTTTGACAATAAATTTCGGTGATTTCATCGGTTTTTCTCCGTCTAGCTAGCAATAAGGTCTTGAGGGGATTTGTGTCCATTGATATCAGTGACTGCATTCTTGCCAATATTGGTTAATGAACGTCCTTCTTTAACGGCTTGTACATATTCAGAGGCAAATTGTTTGAGTGCTAGCAGTTGCCCTTTTAACGTATTGGGATATTGAGCCATCACTCGGGCGCGAGCCATCAATTCAGCTTGATTGTTAGCCACACTTGCTAAGATCATTTCGCCTGGATAGTATCGGCTTTGCCAGAAACGACCTCCTTTTTCAATTAGCCAATTGGAATAAAGATCGGCAGCTCGGGGAAGGAAAGCTTCTGTGGCATTTTGGCTAATAATTTCAGCCGGATATCCCAAATTTTTGATCCAAGAAGTGGCTCCGTTTGATGTCAATCTTCCGGTAATTCGATACACCATGTTTTGCATAATCATAGTTCCCGCACTACAGTCGCAAATACTGTCGATATCTTGGGATAGCAAGAGCACTGAAATGCCATTTTTTCTACCCACTGCACAGAGTTCCCCTACTACTTCAGCAAATCCGTCTTTTTTAAACAAAATCGAAAGTTCGTCTCCGATAAATAGGCTTTTAGGGTGAGAAAGTGCGTTACGGATGCAAGCAGCGTGGGCGTTAATGGCCATCAGGTACTGGTCTTGTTCGTTGCCCAGACCGCTAAGGGCAAAAAACTTAACAGCGGGTTCGGGTGAAAATGTACTCGGTCTGCCAATTGCTTTACCTAAAGGTGAGGCTAGTAATGCGTTGCATTGAGTGATAATTTGGTTGATGGCAATGCGGTCGAAGTCGGTAAAGTTTTGTAGGTTTAGTTGCTCTTTTGTGCAGAATTTCAGGAGGTTTGTGAGGGTTGGCATTTCTTGCCACGCGGTCGATTTCCAGCCTTTTTCAAAGGCAGTATTGTAGCGCTCGATAATGTCTGGGTCTTCCAGAAATTTTTTCAGAGTTAGCAGCAAAATGGCATCGACTCGCTGCGCTAATTTTGGGTCGCGGACTTTACCCATGCTGATAATAGTCAGCGCTTTTCGGATAAACTCTTTCCATTGGTCTAGTCGGCGCGATCGCTCTTCTCTGTCGAAACGCCTCAAATCAGGTATTTCAAGTAGATTTGAGCTGCCAGAGGTGATGTCGTAGTACGCACCGTCGTCGCCTAACAGTTTCACTGCTGTCTCAAAGGTACTGCCGCTTCCTGCGGAGATGTCCATACCGACTACTGGGATATTAGCGGCTATTGCATCGGCTGCAAATCGCCATCCCAAAACACTTTTACCGGAACCAGACTCGCCTGTTATGACAGCGCGGCTGGTTTGGTTGTGCATGAGGTCAACGTACACGGGTTTGCCGCCTTTGGTGATGATGAATTCAACTCCTTTTGAGTCGATGTCCCTTACAGCAGTTAAGGGCAAAATACCGGGGACAGTTTCGGTGTCTAAGGTGAGGCGGCGTTCGTTAATTAGCGAACTGCTGTGCAACAGCCAGCTTACAGTAATGGGCAAAGTTTCTAGCCACAGTTGCCAAGCAATGTTGCGCTCTCTTAATACCTTGGCAGAGCCGAAGCTGTGGGAGAGCATTTGGCAAGCGTGTGTTAGTTGCTCCGGCGTTGGTCGGTAGACTAAGAAGGTGACAGCAGCGTGAATTGCTCTTGCACCTTTGTACATTTTTTTCTGGGCTTCAAAGGATTCTTCCTGTTTGACTTCTGCTCCTACATCGCGACCTTGACCTTTTTCTAAAGCGCGTTTTTTGGCACTTTTTGATTGTTTAGCTTGCCTTGCTAAGTTGTCTTGAATAATAAAGTTGGGAGCGGCGCTAATTTCGACAACGGCTTCAGTATCGCGGACGTAGCTGTTGCTCATAATTTTCCAGAGCCATTGCAGTTGCTCTCTAGTATTGAGCCAGCCGCCGGGGCCCTCTTCCATTGTTAGCACACCGCATTCTGCGTTTCTGCCGGGGAGCAAAATGCGTGAGCTAGCTTTTCTGTGTTCTGGGCAGCTCGAACGGCCGCTCATACCTTCAATTAAAATGGTGCAGGCGTGTTTGTGACTGTTGAGGGTTTCGGTTAGTTTGTAGTCGGACGCGGTTTCTTTTAAGGTGAGAAGTTGGGGAATAGGGGGTACGGGTGCGCTGTTGAATTTTTGCCACAGCCATCCCCACAATGCTTGGGCATTCATGGGTTGAATTTCCAGTCCAATTTTGGTGTTTAGCAAGAGTTCCCACCGGATATAGCCTTGCTCGAAAGCGTCGAGCAGCAGTTGTTTGTAAAAGCGTTCAGAGTAGATGCGCTGGTTGCCTGTAAATTGTGCAGCAATGCTGTTAGCTGTGTTGATAATTCCATTGATGAATTTACTCAGAGGGTCGTTGGATTTGGAGCCAGATTGAGCGTTGAATGTCCAAGTGCAGAAAATAGTTTGGTTCCACAGTTGTCTGGTGCCTGCTAAGTTGAGTTCTTGAATGCGTTTCTGTTCGTTACGAACGAGTACAGAAATGGGTTTGAGGTGACAGTTGTCAGCCAATTCAGTTAACTGTTGCTGGCGAACGCAATCGCTGCTGTAGCAGCCGGTGTGAAAGGTCATTTTTTCGCCTGGGGGAATATCTTTTAGCCCTTCTTCTAAGGCTGTGGCTGCATTGTTTACTTCATGACGGTAGAGAATGTTGTGAAAGCCAGCCGTCTCGAATCCGAATACAATTTGGTATTGACTGCCTTCATTCAGTAAGTAACCAGAAACTTCTCGACCATCCTTTTTGATAGTGACTAAACACAGGAGGTTTTGGTAGTTTTGGAAGGGCATAAGTCGGCTGTTACCTCCTTGTTGATTGGGAGCAACTTTGGGTTTAAGTTTGACTCGGACTTGTGAATCGCTAATTCGGTGGCGAATCGGGTTTGGTCGGTGTTGGGGAACGGGAGAAAGGTATAAAAGATTACCGTTGTACCACTCATTCCCCGGCGGAGGTCTAAACCTGTCTACAAAAAGGTGAGGTTTGTTACCTGTCAGGAGCCACCAGCTTATAATTAGCCAGAAAGTAGTGATGAAAAACCAAGGCATTCCTAAGCTGAATAAGCCGTTGGTGAGGAGGTAGGAAATTACGGTGATTAGCATCCAGGGAATTAGCTGTTCCGCTGGAATAATGCCGATGCTGGCTTGTTTGCCAAGAATTTTGTTGACGGAGATGAAGTCTTTGTCTGGGTCTTTAAGCATGGTAATAGGGGGAGGGGGGAGGGGAAGGGGAAGGTAAAGCCAGGTTGTTATTAGTTTCAATCGCTACTAATTGGTGTTGGGAAGGGAGGGGGAATGGAAGAAAAAGTAGAGGAAATTGTTAGCTATTAACAGCGAGTATTCAGTGTTCCTAACTAAAAGAATAGGAAGGGTAGAACAAGTTGAGTAAAATCGCGTCCTTCTCAACGCAAGCGAGATGATTTTTGATCAGTAAGAGAAGAAGGTTTAACTCAAAACTAGAAAATTTATCCTTCCCCTTCCCCTTCCTCTTCCCCTTCCCCTTCTTCCCTAAGCTCCGCCTCCTCCGCCATTGCCAACAAACAGAAAAGTTATTACGTCAACGGCAATTACAATGGCAAAGGCTAAGGTAACTTGGGTAACAATTGGTCTCCAGTCGTTACCTTGTTGTGCTTGGTTGTAGGCGAAAAGAGAAGCGGCTGCTACTAACAAAAGAAAGGCTCCGCGAATTAAGTTAAAAATCAGTTCGATGACTTCGGCATCAATAGCTTCGCCTCCTGCTGAAGAGGCTCCTTCTGCGAGTTCTTGCATAAATTCTTCTAAGCCGGAGAGGAAGAGGGCGTTAGCTGGGGAATCGAGTACGGAGCAAAGTGCAGTAGAGGTGATAATGGCAGTGGCAATGTGCCAAAAGCGAATTTTGCAGCCAATGTATCGCTCTACAATGGGAATAGCTCTAGTGATGTGCCATAAACTCAAAAACACAATGCTGGAGCAGCCTAAAGTCGCAATTAAGAGCGGGTCATGAATGCTGAAGTAGATGAGTGAGGCTAGGCAAATGGCGAGGAATGGAATGTCGCCCCGTTTAATTTTCTGTTGTTTTAACCAGCGTAATAATGAGTTGCGATTTCGTTCACTTCTTGTTTGGTCTAAGTAAGTAGCCATGTCACTCTCTCGATTATTTTAGTGCTTTAATGCCAATTTAAGTTGTATCTAATGCCCGGAAAATCACCAAATACGGTGATTTTATATAGTGACAATTACCCCCTCCAAATGGAGGGTGCAAGTGAAATAACTTATTTCAAATTTCCATTTCCACCTCAGTTTTTTTAGCTTCCTGCTTGTTGGAGTTCTGGTTTTGAGCAAGTTGCTGTTGGGATAGGAGATTTTCTACTACTTCTGGTGGAATGTCGCACAAAAGTACCTCAACATTACCTTTTTGGAGGCTGGCCTCAAAAACTATCTCACTGTGAGAGTTAAAGCCTTTGACAGTACCCTTCGACTTGGATTTATCGCTGAATTCGACTTCAAAGTCGAGGCGCGAGCCCTGGGAATCGGTAAAGCTCACTTCATCTTGATTGCTTCTCTTTACCATTTCAGCTAAGCGTTCTTGGTTGAGAGCTTGTTGAAAAATGTTTAAGCGGTCGAGTTCTTCTTTTTCTTCAGGTTTCAGGAAGTCGTTTGTCACTTTCCATTCTCCAGTTTTATCCTGTACTGCTGAGAACATTTCCTCGCCTTCCTTAGTTTTTAAGCTGACAGCGGTAGAGGAGTCAAAATTTGTTACATAAAGTTTGGCTTCTCCTAAATCAACCCCATCTTCTAATGCAATGCCTTCCGCATTTGCTTCTTCTTCAGCTAGGCTGTAAATTTTTGCCAGTGTTGCTGCAAGTTGGGAGTCCTGAGTAAGATTTTGGGCTGTCACAGTGATTTTTTTAGCAGTAGCGTTAGCGCTGCTAGCTGGGATTGTTGATTCTAATGAAATTTTTTCACCTATTTCTGTTCCGTTTTGTACGAATTGGTCGCTGAGGGATGGAGTCGAGCTGTCGGGCGGTTCTACTTTTGCATCCGCAGCTTGAACGCCTGTCTCGCTTTTTTGAAGAGAAAGTTTGTTCTCTAAAGCTTCTATTCGCTCTTCTAGGGTATCGAGTCGCTTTTCGAGTCGGTTGAGTGCTTCATTTATTTGTACGAGTTGTTCTTCAAAACTCGCCTCTGTGTCAATCTTAATAGCAGCCGTTTTTTCAGAAGTGTTGTCTCTCACACGACCGGAAATTTTATCAACTTTTCCGTGGACTTTGCTAACAGCTTTAGCTAAGAGCATACCGGGTGTTGACCCAAATTCGGCATCCGGTTCAGGTAAGATGTTTTGTTCCGGTTCTGGCTCCGGTTCAGCTATCGGTAAAGCTTCGGATTCGACCATTGCATCTGCAACTGAATCCGCTTCAACCAAGGTGGTAACTCGCTGGGAGAGCGAGTCAGCCCGCTGGCTTTGAGCTTGGAGCCTTTTGACAATACCGGCAACTTGGCGCTCTTTTCCAGCCCCAAGAGCAGCTTCTATAATTTGAGAAGCTGCTTTTTTCCCCATCAGAGTAGCGAGAACCGCAACTTGAGTGCTCAGGCCGCTGACAGTTGTACCTTCTACCTCACTTCCAGAAATGGCTGTTCTACCACTAACTTGTACAGCAGCATCGAGGATACTATCGATGTTCTGGTCGTTTGATTTTTTGCCTTGAGGTTGCTGTTGGCTCGTTCGGGTTTTTGAAGGTGTGGCTGCTAAGGATTCCGTAGCTTCTACCGCTTCATCTGTCTGAAGTTTTCTTTTGGTTTGGGATTTAGCTGATAATTCTTCGTCTTCCAAATCTTCTCGCTCAGAGTTTTGAAGGTGGCTTTTAGTTTGAGGCTTAGCTTTAGGTTGAGGTTCTTTGACTTCAAACTCATCTAACTCACTTAGTTGATTTCTCGGAGAGCGGTTTAAGGCTTTAGATTTAACCAGTGGTTCCTCCGCATCCAACTCCTCTAGGTCATCTTTTGGAGGTCTAGTTTTGGTTTTATAGTTGGGTGATGGCTCGTCATCCTCCCAACTTTCTATTTCATTTTTTTGTGATTTAATATTGGCTTTAAATTTCGAGTGACGCGAGGGTTCATCATCCTCTAATTCATCTAGCAAATTGTCTTTTTTAGACTTGGTTGCCGCTTTTGATTTAGACGTGGAGGAGGGTTCGTCATCCTCCAATTCATCTAGTAAATCGTCTTTTTTAGACTTGGTGGTCGCTTTAGATTTAGACTTGGGGGAGGGTTGCTCATCATCCAATTCATCTAGTAAATTGTCTTTTTTAGACCTTGTTTTAGTTCGAGGCGAATCGAGTAACGCCTCAATTCCTGTTTTAGTAAATCGGTTGTCGTCGGGCTCTCCCAAGTGTTCCATCATGTACTTTCCTGTGGTAGAGCCGTACTCTGGTCGATCGCTCAAACTGAGGACAAGTCCGTTGTGCTTGACCTCCACGCTAATGCCAGGTTTGCCATCAGCTTCCGTTAGTTCTTCAATTGCATCGGCAAAATCTTCTACGCTGGTGAGTCCATTTTCCTGGCAGTAATCTAAAGCTTTCTCGCAGCGATTTCTTAGGTAGTTGAGGATTTTCTTGCCCTCGGCTGTGTTAGGGGTGATGTAGTTTCCCTGGCTTCGGCTTCGGGATGCTGTTTTTGTAGCCATAATTTTTGTGACAGGGTGAGTGGATATTTCCCATGAAATTCGAGTAGTGTGTCTAGTGACTTCACTCGGAAGAGCGGTTTTAGGGACTGAAAACTACCCCCTCCGATTGGAGGGGGTAGGTATTTCTGATATCTGGAGCAAAAGAAGTGTCATATTATGTCCGTCAAAATACTCATAAAAGCGTAGGCTTCAATGTGTGTTGTACGAATCTCCTCAAGGAAGGTCAAAATACCGGACATAATATCACTTCAGAATTCATGTTAAAGTTGTGCGTCGGCAACTCTATTTTTCGAGGATGTTGAAACTAACTCAGCATCGATTGTTAAGAGGTATTTGAGAAACTGAGCGCTGCTGTTTTCGGAAAGTTTCTTACTAATTTTACCTGTTTTCAAGTCAGCAGCTAATACCGGATTATCAGCTTCATCTCGGACTAAACATCTAAGATTATTGCGATTATTGCTAATAAAAGCTGTCCAGTTTCCCACAGGGATTTTAGTTGCTCCAGTTTGGTTATATGCTTCAGAAATTGCATCCTTCAGCAGTTGTGAGAGGTGGACGGGGCTTGCAGCAATGTCTCCAGGTTGAGACGGCGGTTTGTTTTGAGCAGGGGTTGGGGATACGGATTGCGATCGCCCTTGACGAGAGGTTGGGGATACAGATTGCGATCGCCCTTGACAAGGAGTTGGGGATACAGATTGCGATCGCCCTTGAGAAGAAGTTGGGGATACGGATTGCGATCCAGGGTGGATTTATTGTGATCGGATGATTATATAATGGAAGGGGCGATCGTCCCCTAGCGGATCCCGCTTGACCATC
>NZ_JAUBQB010000154.1:0-1238 GCF_036701035.1 Microcoleus sp. Pol7_B2
TGGCGTCGGTGTTGGTTGTTCGGGGGCGGGTGTTGGTGGTGTTGGTGTTGGCGCCGGTGTTGGTGGTGTTGGTGTTGGCGCCGGTGTTGGTGTTGGCGCCGGTGTTGGTGGTGCTGGTTCCGGCGCCGGTGTTGGTGGTGTTGGTGTTGGCGCCGGTGTTGGTGGTGCTGGTTCCGGCGCCGGTGTTGGTGGTGCTGGTTCCGGCGCCGGTGTTGGTGTTGGTGGTGTTGGTGTTGGTGGTGTTGGTGTTGGTGGTGTTGGTGGTGTTGGTGTTGGTGGTGTTGGTGGTGTTGGTGGTGTTGGTGGTGTTGGTGGTGTTGGTGGTGTTGGTGTTGGTGGTGTTGGTGGTGTTGGTGTTGGTGGTGTTGGTGGTGTTGGTGTTGGTGGTGTTGGTTCGTTCAGGGGAATGGCAGAGACAGTAGCGCTGGCGGGGCTGGTAGCACCTTGGTTGTCTGTAGCGCTGTAGGTGAAATTTGCTGTTGTAAAGTTGGCTGTCGATTGGAAAAATAATTGGTTAATGTCAGTAGGTGTCAGAATTTGACCTGCGGTGACAATCCGGCCGCCAGTATCGGGATTGCCTAAAAATATCCGCCCTTCATTTGCGGGTGGGACGGTGTTGATGGTGAAGGATGCGATCGAGCCGTCGGGGTCGCTTCCTCCGAGTCCTGCGATCGCCACAGCGCTGCTGGGCCCGATCTCAAGGTTGACGTTGTTAGCTACGGGCGGTTGGTTTGGCACCGGCAGCAGCGCCGATACAGTAGCACTGGCGGGGCTGGTGGCACCCTGGTTGTCTGTAGCGCTGTAGGTAAAATTTGCTGTTGTAAAGTTGGCTGTCGATTGGAAAAATAATTGGTTAATGTCAGCAGGTGTCAGAATTTGACCTGCGGTGAGAATCGTGCCGCCAGTATCGGGATTGCCTAAAAATATCAGCCCTTCATTTGCTGGTGGGACGCTGTTGATGGTGAAGGATGAGATCGAACCGTCGGGGTCGCTTCCTCCGAGTCCTGCGATCGCCACAGCGCTGCTGGGGGCGATTTCGAGGTTGACGTTGCTAGCTATCGGTGGTTTGTTGGCGGGAGTTGGAGTCGGAGTCGGTGGGAGTGGGGGAGTCGGAGTGGGGGCAGCGGTGATAGTGGTGGTAACAGTTGCGCCAGGCTCACGGCCGTTGTTGTTGGCAGGATTGGGGTCTGGACTCGTTGAGGTGCTGCTAGCAGTGTTGGCGATGGCGCTGATGGTGG
>NZ_JAUBQB010000154.1:1338-4492 GCF_036701035.1 Microcoleus sp. Pol7_B2
GCCGCCGTAATGGTGTAGGTGACACTTGAGCCTGCCACCGCAGTAGCCGGCCCGGTTTTGCGCGTAACTACATCGGCGCTATCGGTGATCGTGGTGGTGACTCTTGCCGACGGGCTGCTGCCGTTGTTGTTGGCAGGATTGGGGTCTGGACTCGTTGAGGTGCTGCTAGCAGTGTTGGCGATGGCGCTGATGGTGGCGGGAACTGCGAAACTGACGGTTCTGTTGGCGCTGGCTGCGCTGGCTAGGGATGTGATCGCCGTCCAAGTCACAATACCTGTAGTTGCGTTGTAACTTCCGCTGTCCGACACGCTGACTCCTGTTAAACCAGGAACAATGCTGTCGGCGATCGCCACATTGGTTGCCGCACTCGGCCCACTGTTAGCCGCCGTAATGGTGTAGGTGACACTTGAGCCTGCCACCGCAGTAGCCGGCCCGGTTTTGCGCGTAACTACATCGGCAATATTGTTCGTGATAGTGGTGGTGACTCGCGCCTCCGGGCTGCTGCCGCTGTTGTTGGCGGGTACGGGATCGATCGTGTTGCTGCTGCTGAATACACTGTTTGTAATAGCGCCGAGTGTAGTTGGGGCGGTAACAGTTACGGTGCGGGTCTGGCTGGCCCCAACAGCTAAATTCGGAATACGCCAGGAAACCAGTCTCGTTGTCGGGTTGAAAGTGCCGCCGCTGTCGGCACTGCCAAATACTGCCCCTCGGGGCAGTTGGTCTTCAACCAGCACGTTTTCAGCCGGGTTCGGGCCATTATTTACTGTCGTAATTGTGTAAGTAATGGGGCTGCCCGGTGCCGCAGCGGGCGGGCCTTTTTTCGTTGTCGCAACATCTGCTGTAGTAAGTGGCACGTCTATAGTTTGGATAGACAAAGTGCGAACGTCGTGAATATTTGTTGCGTCTCCCGTTGAACCTGCAAAACCAAATTTGAATGTTGCGGGGATTCGCCCGTTTATTGCCTCTAAATCGCTAATGTCGATAATAGTCTCGCCCGGATCTGTAAACGAACCATTATTGTTGAGATCAAAGCTAACAGTAAGCTGACGACGGCTGGGCGTTTCAGAAGTGGGAGGTTCTAAAATAACTTGAACTCTTCTTTTGGCTGGTTCGCGAGTGCTAGTAATAGTGTTGGTCGGCGGACTTACGGGATTGGGAATATTATCTATTCCCCCCGGCACAAAGTTAGAAGTTAAAAACCGATATTGCGTAGCTTGGCTACCTCGAAGCGTTACCGAATCTGGTCTACGCCCCCCCCCAATTCCGCCTATACGCCCTTCATTTTCAGTTGAAAAATTTCCGAATTCATCCAATCCAATTCCTAAATAACCTCCGAGTAAACCGGACTGATTTTCGTTGATATTTTGGGCGTAGCCGAGAGAACCTCCATAGCCTCCAGCTTTTGTTGGCGTCACACTACCCTCAATTAAAAAGAAACTTATGCCGTCCCCTGTCCGCCCTGCTAAATTATCACGTGCAGTGCCGTTGTAGGCAAATATATCGAAGACAATTTTAAGGCCACTGCTGGCTGGTACCGGACTGTTATAGATGGCAAAAGTAGATTGGTCAAAACTTCTTGAAGTTAACCTCAAAGCTCCGCTGCCGGGCGGGTCTATGTTCAAACCCGGAAAAGTCTCCGTTCCGGTTCCTGCTGTTAAAGCTGGAGCGTCTGACGTGCCGGTGACCCCAGATATCCAAGGCCCTATTAGACTTGCATCTTGAAAAGTTTCGTCCACTAAAGTAATGAGGACAGCGCTGTAAGTTTCCTGTGTTTTTGTTTCAAATGCTATTGCGGTTTTTACTTGTCCTGCTGTAACATTTAATTGCCAGTTTCCTCCTAATTTTGCACTACCAATTAAATTGTTAGAAGCGGCTATATTGGCGCCTGTTAGTTCTCTCAGCTTCCGCACGAAAGCAATCCCTGATTTTCCAGCCGCCACCCTACACGCTAATAATAAAATATCGGCTTTTTCGCTTAAGGCATTTCGCCACTGCTGCAAATGCCGATCGTACTTTGGTAAGTTTTCATCCTTCAGTACCGTTGACCCGAGTTGCACCGAAGCTTCATTGCCGTGAGCAACTATCTGAAGGCTGGCAATTAAGCTGCGTTTAGCTAGAATCTCGGTAATTTGTTCTACTCCGTCTAGGGTGCGATCGAGGACAATTATCTCTGTTCCCGGTTTGGCTCCGCTGGCAAGATGCTGATAATTCTCTACCCTGGGATCGATGCAAACTAAATGTTTTTTATGCTCACTCTTGACGCGAAGACTCGCTTTTGTTAAACAGTAAATATCGCTCAGCCGATCGCCCGCTAACGGCTCCCGAATCCCACGATATTCTATGCAGTCATTATCGTGCCCATCGCAACTTAATTTTTGCATTGGGGAAGAGTAGTTGAACCCTGATTTTTTCATGAGTTAGATAGCTCCTTGACGTGTTAATTGTCAACCTTAAGTGGTAGATATTATTGTTAATTGCTAATAAGAAATTTCTACTTGCTAATTTCTCGGCTTCGCATACTTAACAAGTTCCATTTACTGCGATATTTTTTTTATCGACATCTTCCCAAAGTAGCAGTTAGCGGCATTTACCTGGGAAATGAGGCGTTTTTTTAGCCAAGTCTGACTCAGCGCAGAATTATTTTAGTATAAAAAAAACGCGCGCGATCTAAGAAAATTACGCCGTGAGGTGCGAAATTTGTTTGCACCAGCTAGTTGACAATTGTTCGTATTTGTAGTATTATGGGGGTTTACCCCTCAGACGTTTATTAGGAGTTGAGTCCAGATAACAAACCAATTTTCTGGTCGTCAATTAGTCCAATATTAAATAGTATCTCTTTGTGTAAAAGAAACGTTATAATTTTGGTCGTCATAAATTCTGCCTTTTGACTTTAATCAGGAATGAATTACTCACTAAAACCAATTTCAGAGTAGCAGATCTGTCGAACATCAAATAAGTCACTAGCTTGATGTTCGTTGAGTTAAAAATATTCTACAAGCCCGGTTAAATTAAGAAAGCGAGCGTGTAGAATATCGGCAAAAGCCCCCCGATAAAATGCGCTTTTATTCTTAGCGAGCCAAATTCAGAAAATCGAGAGAAGTAATAGTATTATCAGCCCCAAAAACCTGAGCTAAAACCTCGCCTGTGGCAGCAA
>NZ_JAUBQB010000030.1:0-72676 GCF_036701035.1 Microcoleus sp. Pol7_B2
AACTTATATTTAACTCTGCTTGAATATATCGATCGCTCCTGCTCTTGGTTGGCGATCGATTATTCAGCAAGCCCTATCTACTCTCGATCGTAGCGGAAATTCTCCTACTCTGTTTTAGCGGACGATTCTCTTAATTCAGAGAAAGATGAAGAAATGTTTCGATCGAGTTGGATTTGGGGGTGTGAGTGCGATCGCGGCTGAGTTGGTGAAAAAGCGATCGCCTTCTGCCAAAATCAAAATTCAAGCCTCCAAAATCGATCGATGCAGCCATTTCAAAACTGCATCGATGAGATTCGGATGGTTAGGAGAAATGCGTTTTACATTGTCGCATGGTCGATCGGTGATGATTGCGATCGTGCCTCCAAAAGCACTCAGTGCAGTTAGAAAAGGTTCGCTGAATTCGCGATCGATTTTAGAGTTGTAGAACACCAACGCAACTCGTTTTTCTAGGTTTCTCAAATTCAGTCGCCAATAGGCTTTGAGCAGTGGCATAGTTGTGGGTGTTCCTTCTTGTCGTTCTGGACAACCTTGCTCTACCATTTGGATATAGATATCAGTGGCAGGATTATCTGGAGGGTTAAATTCGCTACCATCAATACAAATCAGTTGTACTGCTTGATTGAGTTCTTCATTATGGGAAACCGCAGACTGAAGAACTGAAGATTGCTCAACCTTGTTGAGGAGTTGAGGAGTAGAAGAGTTCGCAATAGAGATGTTTTCAAATGCCTCTAAGTCAGTACAGGATTGTTGAACACAACAAGCGTCATAAAATTCCGTATAACTCAAGTGATTAGCACAATGCCAAAGCAGTGAATGAGCAATTATATATAAATTACCGTCCGACTTAGCAACTGCATCTTCTACATAATCCTTTAGACCAAAAACTAGCCTTTGCAGTTGTGCTTTGTGAGTAATTTTTCGTAATACTGCGACAACAAACAATTGAATTTCACTGTCTTTCAAATTGACAGTTAAGTTTACTAATTTATCAATAATCGGTTGTTTTGATAATGTTTCAATTTTAATCAAAAGTTCAATACAAATAAAGCGTAATGTATGATCTTTATTTATTTGAATAATTTCAATTAATTTATCAATAACTTCAAAATTAGTTTGTTGGATTTTGGCGAACGCAATTTCTTTGCTATTAGATAATAATTTTATAGTAAAACTATTTTGCATCAAACTTGTAAGGTTTAATTTTTCGGAATCGCTAATTAGTGAAACAAATTCAACATATTGTTTATCGATGAAATAATCTTCTATATTATTTTCTGTATCGTTACTTGTGGTTGAATTTAAATCCTCGGTTGAATTTAAATCCTCGGTTGAATTTAAATCCTCGGTTGTATTTTTATTTATATAGTTTTCTATAACTAAACTTAGAAAATCAATGAATATCTTATCTTTGCTACTCTGGTAGCCTACTCTTTTAAAACGCTCATACATTATTGTAGTTTGAGAAAAAATTTGTATTAAAAAATAGTAACAATCTTTTTTTGATTCTATCAAAAAAATAATTTTTTTAATTATTGACGGGTTCTCGAAAATTTTGGGATAGTTCGAGCTTGCCATTACTAACATTTGACCAGAAACTATAGATTCATGTCTGTCTTTTTCATTCGCAATTAATTGGATAAACCTATTAATAACTTTTACAATAAAACCTTGTGTTTCCAAATATTTAACCAAAGACATAATGATTATTTGATCTTGTGAATTATATAACAAATTAATGATTGCTTTGTTGACTTTTGAAATATCAATATCAAGTCTCTTGATTATACTGACAGCAGGAGTAATACTGATGTAATTGTCTCGATTTTGACTGATGAAATCAATCAAAGCATCCAATACTTCTTGATTGTTGACTAAAGCGTTATGATTTATGCTTAGTTTGTCTAAATGTGAAATAGCTAGCACTTGAACTGTATAATTTTGACTGTTTAAAAATGATATTAACTTACCAATAACCACTTTGTCCAAAATCTTATAATCTATTAAAACATTAACGATAGAAAAACTTTGTAATTCGTCTTGCTCATCTTCTTTCAATAAAGCATCAACTAAAAAATCAGCGGCAATTTGCTTGAAATTATCATTTTTTAAAGCTATTTTTGCCACTTCTATGGCACGTCCCTCACGATCGTCTTTTAATAATTTAGGGATTAATACTTTTAAGCATTCATGCTCCGGGTTGATTTTAAATAAAACTTCCAAAAGGCTAGATAGTTCGTAAATTTCTAAATCCGTATTATTATTGATGACTTCACTTATAATATCACAGGCTTCTTTGGAAGCGTAATATTTTAACGATTCTATGATGAATTCCTCATAACCCGGAAACAGTAATTTGTATACTGTTGTTTGTTTATTCTCATCCAAGCAAACGCAATACACCCATCCAGCAATAAATTCTATTTCGCCAGATTGACACCAGTAAACTATATTTAATGGTAGTAGCTTAAGCCGATACATATTTTTCCATTTATCTTCTTTAAAATTGGTTATTATGTCGCTCAATTCTTTCTTTATTACTGCTGAAATTTGGGAATTTTCTAACCATAATATAGCGGGTTCTAACCATTGATTTTAAAAAATTCGATAGCGCTCCATTAAAAATTGATTATCAATTACTAAAGATGCAAAATATTCCTGGAATGTAGGATGAAAGAATGCGTAAACAGCTTCATCTGCTGTTGCAGCTTCTCGATCTACTAAGTTCAGCCAACCGAGAGCCCAGGCTAATTTAAACAGCTTGTCGTCCATTTTTTGCTTAATTAAACTTAGCGGCAACCGAAATCTAGCATCGCTATCCAATCCTGCTATAGATAAACGACCGAGGGCTTGATGTAATTCTTCTTGCAAACCTGGTTGAGTAGCCCAATCAAGACCCGATTGGGCTGGTTTCCATTCGTAGAAATAGCGGACAAAGTGTTGATATAGTTCTGCTTTTGTTTCTGGTAATTCCGCTTGCTTATTCTTGTTGAATATCTGACACAGTAGAGATAACCGAAGCGGATTTGTTACCAGTTGGCGGATGCGTTCCTTTTGCGGTTCTTCCAGCTTTTTCTGTAACTCCTCTCCCCGTTGAATATTTTTTGCTTCAGCAAACCACTGCTGAATAAAATCATCTACTTGTTGTAGTTTAAATTCTTGAGTTTTGTAAGTATCAAAACCTGTAAGAGGATTGTTGACACGGGCATCCCAAACATTGGTTCGACAGGTCAAAACAACCCGCACATTACCCAACCAATCAGTAAGCTGGTTTCGGATTTCCTCTAGGGACAAACAACTATTCGCCCCTACAGCCATTTCATCGACACCATCGAGTAACAGCCACACTCCACCTTGACGCAACCGTTTTTGTAGAGATGTTTTGTGAGACTTCTCTACATCAATATCAGGATAAACCAGAGCCATAGCTTCCGGGAACCATTCTTGAAGAATATAGTCTTTCAGTGTCTTTCCTTGCAAACTTGCCAGCGCAATGCAAATCGGCAAATCTTGATTATTTTCCTGAATGTGAGTGGCGATTTTATCTAACAGCGTTGTCTTTCCTGCTCCTGGTTCGCCCACAATAGCAATATGCTTATTTTTTCCAGTAGGGTTTTGTCCAATAACATCAGTCATGAATTCATCATGTTCGTAAATTTGAGTAATGACTTCTTGTTCTAACTGATGCACCAATTCCATAGGCACATTGCCACTGCGACGCTGCTGCTGTTTTCGTTCGATTAATCCTAGTGGTACAAAAACATTGATTTCAAATCCCATTTCTGTCGCTCTCCGCCTAAAGCGTTGCTCCTCTTGCTGCTCGTGTAGCATTTCTTGGCAAACTCGCTGCCAATCAATGGCAATGTTTGGCTGTGGCTCTCGATCGGAATTATGCAAGTTAGAGTCATGTTCGGCAATAAATTTTATGGGTTCAAATTCTAATGCTTTAAGAATTGAGATGACAGTACCGCGATCGGGTGGCGTACCTCCAAGAAAGCGTTTTATGGTACTGACATTCACATGAGCTTGTTCTGCAAGGTCTTGTTGAGACCAACCTCGTTTATCTGGATTTAGTGGCTTCTCCAATTCAGCCATCCGTTGACGAACTTTATCCAAACCTGCGCCATCAATCCGAACACTGCGAGATGCCATAGTTTGACTCATTCCTAACAAATAAAGTGGATGAAATTGAGAATTTTGCCTCTGTTGCTTGCATAGCCCGCCAGGGGTTTAAACCCCTGGCTCATAGCGAAAGTCCTCTAAAAGAGGACTAAATGATGACCCTAAAAAGCGTTCTTCAGTCCACTTAAGTGGACAGTAGCTCTTAGCGGTGGACTTGAGTCCACGGCGGGACAACAGCACAGGCGCAAAATCTCAATCAAAACTATCCCTAGCATAGTCAGCATCAAGTTTCTTGACCAGTTCAGATCAGTTCACTTTTTTCTGAACCGTTTTGCTCTGGAGAAATCCAGTTGACTCCAATAGGCTTGAATCATTAACACTCAAAGGTTCAGCTTATGACAGTCTTTCAACTCAGCCTTTTCCCAGACGAGCCACCCACTCCCCTCGACTCCCTTAACAAAAAGAGAAGGGTAAAACTCCAATCCCAACCAACTGTAATAGAGCAATCCTGCACAACCCATAGAGCCGCACAACTGCTGGAGGTATCCACCACAACTCTCTACCGCGCTCGGAAAGAAGGCAAACCTTACCAGAAGGGCGCTTGGACTGCTACCGCTCTTGGTGCAAACGCTTGGACAGTAGTCTACAACCCCCTTAATTCCCACTAACCCTAATCGGAGATAAAACTAATGCTATACGCCTTTGACTTTGACAATTCTTTGTCTTCATTTCCGCAATTCCAAAGCGGAGAAATTATCAACGAGTTAGAAACGATCGCTATCGATATTCTAGAGATGATTTTAGGCGATCGCTTCCGTTACTGTCCCCAAGTTCCCCTAGAAATCATCTGTTCTCGTCCAGAAACTTTCACCCGTCTTCCCATTGAACTTTGGAAATTTTGGGTGAGTTCCAGAGTCGATATCGCCTTGATGGAACGCGGTTATTGTGCTAGTCGCAAAGCCAAACTGGTGATAGAATGTCAATCTCATTGGCACGATCGCCCAGAGGTGCAGGTGCGCGATCGCAAAAAAGCCCGACTCCTTGCATCTGTTGGCGTTCCCTTAGTATACCTGCGACAAATCGATCTCGATCGACGCTTCTATCGTTTCTACACTCCCAATGGACAAAAAGAAGTCTTCTACAACTCAATTACCCAACAAGGACGGAGAGAACTGGAAGCATTTTTGCAACACTATTCAACACAGTTGACAGTTGACAGTTGACTCTTAGACTATAATTTTTCTGTGTAAGTCCTGTAATTAACACAGGACTTACAGACGGCATCTATCCAAATCGAAAATCAATAATCGACAAGGGTATTACTCCCACTCGATCGTTCCCAGCGGCTTAGAAGTAATATCGCATTTTTTGCTCTGATCTACTGAATACCTTGTACCACATATAGATGGAATATGCTGGATGATTAGAAATACCGCTCGCAACTAGAACAACGGTACAAAATTGGTGGGAATTAAGCAAACAAGCTTCCCTTTCTAAATTGTTAAAAAATGTCCGCAAGGCACATTTTTTAAATATAAGTTAGTGACCCAATTATCTATCTTTGGCCCTGGACGCATTAATACCTTTATAATCGATTTTTTACTATTATTAAAGGCTAATTATGCAGTTTGTTTGTCCATCAAACCCGGTTTCTGGAAACCCGTGCGTCCAGGAGTATATCTTCCTTTACAAAGGTGACTTGATTCCGATGTGTGGTATATTTTCTGGGCGAGGGGATTTTTTAGGACAATGTTCGATATGAAACGTTTAAAATTAAAATCAATGCTGGTGGCGGCGATCGCGATCGCCTTTTGTTTAATTGCGATCGCCAGTTACGCCCAAGCCAACAAGACTTTAACACTAGCGACTTCCCCAGACTACCCGCCCTACGAATTTAAAGATACGGCTGTTAGCGGCAACGAAATCATCGGTTTTGACATCGATATTGCCAAATATATTACTAAAAAATTAGGCTACGAGCTGAAAGTAATTGGCATGGATTTTAACGGCTTAATTCCCGCTTTGCAGGCGGGAAGAGCCGATTTTGTGATGGCTGGAATGACTCCCACCGCAGAAAGGAAAAAAAATGTTGATTTTTCTAACCTTTACTACGAAGCTCAAAATACAATTGTCGCCAATAAAGGCAGCAATTTGACCAAAGCTGAAGATTTAGCCGGGAAAAAAGTAGGCGTTCAACTCGGAAGCATTCAGCAGGAAGCTGTGAAAAAAATGGCCGGGGTGCAACTGGCTCCTCTGAATAGGATTCCTGACATCATTCAAGAAATTAAATCGAACCGCCTCGCGGCGGGAGTGATCGAGGATACTGTCGCTACGGGTTATGCAGCAGCGAACCCGGACTTGGAATTTAACACAATCCCGAATACTGAAGAAAGCGGTTCGGCGATCGCCTTTCCGAAAGGTTCGAGATTAGTTCCAGAATTCAACCGAGTCCTCCAGCAAATGAAAGCCAGCGGTCAAATTAAGGAACTAGCTACTAAATGGTTTTCTCGACCAATTCCGCAAGAACCTGCTCAAGCAAATCAGCCTCCGGTAGCGCCCAAGTTCGGGTTAGATTTTGGCAAAATCGTGCCGAGTTTGCCTTATATTTTGTCCGGGATTGGGGTAACGCTAACTTTTACCTTGCTGTCGGCATTTCTCGGATTTATCTGGGGAATCGTCCTGTCTCTGTTTAAGATTTCTAGCATTAAACCGCTGTTCTGGTTTGGCACTGCTTACACCTCAATTTTTCGAGGAACGCCGCTAATTTTGCAGTTGACTTTAGTTTATTTTGCAACGCCGCAGCTTACGGGCTATAATATATCGGCGCTGCAAGCTGGCGTGATTACTTTTTTCCTGAATTCTGGGGCTTATATTTCCGAAACAATCCGCGCGGGAATTCAAGCCGTAGATAAAGGTCAAAAAGAAGCCGCAGAATCCCTTGGTGTTCCCTACAAACTGATGATGGGCGATATTATCTTGCCGCAAGCGTTGAAAAATATTTTGCCTGCATTGGTGAATGAAAGTATTGCTTTGCTGAAGGATTCAGCTTTAGTTTCAGTAATTGGCGTAGAAGACTTGCTGCGCCGCGCTACAATTGTGGGAGCAGAAAAGTATATTTACTTTGAACCTTTGATATTTGTCGGCGCAATTTATTATTTGATGGTGCTTAGTTTAACTTGGGGGGCCAATGTACTCGAACGCAGACTCCAAAGTAGCAGTTAAGGTCGATCGCCTGTATAAATCTTTTGGCAATCTTAAGGTTTTGCGCGAGATAACTACTGAGATTCATAAAGGAGAAGTGATTGCCATTATCGGCCCTTCGGGGTGCGGCAAGTCTACTTTTTTGCGGTGTTTGAATTTACTGGAAATTCCCACTTCGGGACACATATACATTGACGGAGTGGATATTACTTTGCCGAAGGCAGATATTATGAAAATCCGCCAGAAAGTAGGGATGGTTTTTCAGCATTTCCACTTGTTTCCGCACATGACTGTGCTGCAAAATGTGATGTATGCGCCTGTAAAGGTGAAGCAAATTGCTAAGGAGGAGGCGCGTCTGAAGGGGCTAGAATTGCTGGAAAAAGTGGGTTTGTCAGATAAGGCCCAGGTTTATCCTTCTAAGCTTTCGGGGGGACAAAAACAGCGGGTGGCGATCGCCCGCTGTTTGGCTATGGAACCGGAAATTTTGTTGATGGACGAACCGACTTCTGCACTCGATCCAGAAATGGTTAAAGAAGTGTTAGATGTGATGAAAGCTTTGACGAAAACGGGAATTACAATGGCAATTGTAACTCACGAGATGGGTTTTGCGCGGGAAGTCGCCCACCGGATTTTGTTTCTCGATGGCGGAAAGGTGGCGGAAGATGTGCCGCCGCAGGAGTTTTTTAGCAACCCAAAGTGCGATCGCGCCAAGCAATTTCTGGAAAAAATGCTTTAATTCATATAAGAATTAGAGTTTTTGATCGCAGAGGACACAGAGGACACAGAGAGAGTTAGAGGAGAAAGAGAAAGTTGCGGTAGGGTGCGTCAGTTTGAGATGCTCGATCGCCAGGGAAAGTATAATAATGTTGATTCGAGGATTAAGTTGGTAATTCTGTTAGAAAAAAGAGAGAATTCTTTGAATCACCTGGGTATTAAAATCTTTCGGAAAGCGGTCTCTTTCCTGAGCGTGATCGAGAAAGAAAGTCTTGGGATAATAAGCAAGACCGGCTTCCATCTCGCTAATCTTTTCTAATAAGGGTTCGATCAGATCGATTTTGTCGGGATGGCGATGTTGGATGAGAGTCGCAGCATTCCTAAAATGCCGCCCCTCATCTTGCGTGACCAAATGTCCTACGCGAGCAAAGCCGTTCCCATAGTGTTGGTAGAATTCCTTAATATCCCGGTGATAAGACCACACGGAACCCATTTCGTCAAACATTAAACCAACTAGAATGGTGAATTCGTTCTCAATCAGAAACGCGATCGGTTCGAGTTCATGCACCCGACTCTGGTTTTTTTGGTCGATCGCCTCTGGGGACAAACCTGATACCATGTGATAGACCTTACGCAGAGCAACGTAGTGCCGTAATTCGTCTTGCAGCCAAAGTTCGATCGCGCTCATGAATTCTAACGAGAACTCCGAACTGCGAGAGAGCAGATGCTCGTAGAGTGGCTGACTGTCTCCCTCAGAGAACACATCTCGGCTCAGGAGATCCATAAATCCAGCCTGAATTGTAGGCGCGACTTCGGGAATTTTCAACTCATCGGCAATAAATTCATCTACACTCCACTCACTGCTAAGAATCGGAATTCCCCGGACATCATGAGTTTGTAATTTCATAGTTTTTCTGATTAGAAGTTAAGTATTCACCAGACGATCGCTCACGATATGCGGAACAATTAAGCAATGTCGTCCGGTGATCGGATTGGTATCTCCGCGCAATACGATGCCGGAGGGAGTATCGCCGACAATCCAGGAACCTACGACGAAGTGGTAGCCAAAATATTCGGGCAAGGGTTGATAGGACTGAATAATGAATCCTTCGCGATCGTAGCCCATCGCCTCACGGGCGTGAACGGCTCCGGCAACAAAATCGCCTGTTTCAATAGAAACCCCAACACCTTCTAGACCGACGAGGGGCTTTTTCACGTGCATTTGGGTCAGTAATGCTGTGGATTCGATCGAGATAGTATCCGTGAAGAAAGTGGGTAGCAAGAATTGACCGTACACTGGGTGGCTGCCAAATAATTCCCACATCCACACCATCGCTCCTTTATTGCTTAAAATCTGTTTCCACAGCGGTTCAATGATTTTCACGTCCCCTGCTATCAGGCGCGATGCTAGGGCTTCATCTGCGTTAAAGGATTGGCTGGCGAGTTGCAAATCCAGCCAATCGATGATTTTCCACAGCCGCAATATCCGATTATTGAATTGATCGACAAAAAATCCTTCTTCATCCACGCCCAGATGGTTACGCAATCCTACAAGTTGGGTAAAAAAGCGATCGTTTCCCAATTCTTGATTAATAATTTCGACCAGTTGTCCTGCCATCTCGGTATCTTCTGACAAATGCTCGTCAATTAACAAGCTCAGACCGAATTGCTTTAAATCATAATGACGACTTAGAGTGCGGAAGCGGCCTGCAACTTCGTCCCAAAAGTTGTTGAACTGATCGGCATCGTTGGGAAGCGATCGCAAATCTCGGCTTGATTTTTTCATGTCATCTAACCACAGCCATTGATAGACTGTTTCTGCACCCAAGAGAGGAGTTTCGCCGTTGATTTCTAGAAGGCTAATTTTTTCATCTTCAGTGACGGCAAGATCGAAACGGGTATAAAGAGACATATCTTCTGCTTCGTCAACCCGATCCCACGAAACCTGAATTGCTTCCCAGAAAGCAGGGGGAATAGCGAGTTTTTTCATCCGATTTTCTAGGCCATCAGCGGTGAAAAACCAGTCCAAAAACTCCCGACACATATCCCAAAGAGCCTCAGTAGCATCCCAGATCCTCGCCTCTTCCTGGCGCGAAAACATCACCCCAAAAGGACGATTTAAAGCTTCTGCCCAGTAGCGTTGGTTGATGTCTGCAAGGGGCTGACATTGGTAGGCGTTCTCTAATACGTGCTGCTGCCAGTTGCGCCGTCGCTGAAACAAAAAGGGATACATGGATGAAGCACCTTGTTAGTGACACTGGAGAATATGAAAAAATAGAGAAAAATCGGTCTTGGTTACTTTCCTCCGCTTCCCAAAGGAGCCGTGGAACGGACTGTGCTACCAAACCTCCCTCGTCCTTTGATGGTTCCCTGAGCTGCGTGGCCTGGTGGGCGATTTGGGGTGTCGCCACTGGAGGAAAAGTAGGGAGAATCTAGCGGTACGCCCTGTAGGGGACGAGTAATCTGGGTTCTATCAGGAGTTACAATTCCGATGTTGGAGCGGTAAACGGGTTGCACTGGATAAACCGTGTAGGAGCCGCCGTTGACGCCGTTGACCACTGTTGGAGGCGCATCATCATCGACATCATCGGTGAAATAGAAGCCGCCGAACTCTGGTCGCCATCCGGGGGTAGCAGCGCTGGAATTCGATACCTGAGAGCAAATGCTTGCTGTGTCTTCTTGGCATTCTGGCTGCGTGCGATACACGGGCGTAATGCGTTCGTATTCCTGCATTGCGTACCGGAACTGAGCCTGACACTGCTCTTTGGTGAACCCGTTGCTTTGGTTCATCGCATCTACAATACATTGCTGTTCGGATTCGTAGTAGCGTACTTCGTTGCGTTGGTGCAACATGGTATAAGCAAGATAGCCTAATCCACCGATCGCCAGTACACCTGATGTGATTAGAAGGTAACGAATTGTTGTCGTTCGATTGTTGTTATGAGTCATGGCTAACCGGAGGTTAGAGTCATTATTTCAAAGAACCTGTAATGTGATGAATTGGCTGCCACTGAGATGATTGGATTTACACGGTCAGCCCAAGTTCAAGTAATTTACCTAAGTCTGTGAGTTGGCACTCCTGACTTGGATTATAGCTTTTACTACATTGCCCGATTCAGGGATTCCTCGATCGCAGCAAATTATCTTCCTCAAATATTTGATTTTAAATTCGCCTTTTTTGACTGCGCTGATTTCGCTGGCGATCGAGCTTTGCTAAAAATGCACCCGAAACATCCGCCAGAATGCTAATTATCCGATACAAAGCCACGGCACTCAAAATTATACCCGTAGAAAAGCGATCGGACAACAGGGCGATCGCCGTTGCTTCAAATACTCCCATTCCCCCCGGTGCTCCCGGTACGACTAAACCGACAACAAACGCAAAACAAAAAGCACCGAACAAGTTGGGAATATTGCTAAAGTTCACCGGAGTTAAAGCCATTACCGTTAGCAAAAAACCGCAGCCCCGCAATCCGATAAAACACATTTGTCCGATTAAGGGCACTAAAGGATAGCGTTTAATTGGCAAATTATTTTTGTGGCGCGACTTGACATTCGATCTTTTTTTAGCTAGATTGGAGCTAGACTCTACACGAAAATTCAGTCCCTCGCCTGCCACCTCCCCAGTATTTGAATTTTCCCCATTATTCTTAGATAACTTCAACCGCTCTACAAAGAGAACGATCGGATTTAAAATTCGGGGATGAATCGCCGTCAAAATAGCAGCACAACCGACAATCCGCAAAAACCAATTGAATTTTTCAAAACAAATTAACCCAATCAAAACGCCCGCAGAAGCCATCAGCAGCGGTTCCAGCAACACGCTTAGAGTAGCAGCTTTCGGAAAAATACCTGCCTTTTTCGCGTCCAATATGCGACCCCAAAAATGCCAAATATTCCCCGGCAAATACTTGGCAATATTAGTTTTGAGAAAAACTTGAATTGCCCACGCGGCAGTTACAGGTTGGCGGAATTCCCGCAAAATCAACATCCACACCCAGCCGACAAAAATTAGAGACAATAAAGTGATGCCGAGGGCGATCGCCAGCAACGGAAAACTTTCAGCTCGAATTTGGATACTCGCGACTTCTCGCCAGTGAGTTAAAAAAGCTTTGGCAATAAATAAAAACGTCCCGCCCAAAATCAAGTAGCGCAAATAAGGCTGCAGACGCGATTTCGCGAGATTTAAAAAATTCTGAATTAGATGCAAGTGTGGTTTTCCCATTTTCCGATCCCGATTTTGAATTTGGGATTAAGTTATACTGTTTTAGATTTTATATTTTAGATGGGCTAAGGCGGAATTGTGGTTGATTTACACGGCATGATATGACGGAATAAATCTGTTTAACCTGAGATGTTTCACAATTATCAAGAACGGGTTCTCCGGCCCGTTCCACAATAACTCAACATTTTTGTGGAACAGGCCGAAAATCCTGTTCCTAAACAAGTAATTGAGAATGGTGCAATACCTCAGTTTAACCTAACCTATGCAGACTTCTACAGACTGTCCGTAAGGCCCGCCTTACCGACGATTTAGGGCGTTTTTAACCACAAACTTAAATTTAAAATCTAAAATTTAGATCGATATACCTCGCTAGGAGTACATTTCTATGCCCGGCCCGAGCCCTGACGGTCTTTCCTATCTTTTAGATGATAGCCCCAATAGTTTCGCCTTGACTCCGGGCTTTTTGACTCCTTATCCTAACGGATTTTTTGCCCTCGGCGGCAACGATTTTATTGTCGGTTCGTCGGAAGCCGATCGCATCAGCGGTGATAATGGTAACGATCGCATTCTCGGCGGTGGCAATTCCGATACCCTGTTCGGGGGTGCAGACAACGATGTGCTTAACGGCGGTGTCAGCAGCGACATCCTGTTTGGCGACGGCGGCAGCGATACCTTGCAAGGAGGCAAGGGAGGAGACGCCCTCAACGGCGGCGACGGCAGCGACGTTTTAGTGGGCGATGGGGGCAAAGATACGCTGACTGGGGGTTTGGGCCCAGATACCTTTGTCCTCCGCAGCGATTCAGCAGTCTCCGATCCGGCTGCTGCAGACGTTATTACTGACTTTAACAGTTTTGTGGATTCGATCGGACTGACTGACAATCTTACCGAAGCTGACTTGATTCTCGAAGAAATCTCGATCGCCCCCGGTATTTCCAATACATTAATTAAAATTCGCCAATCCAATGCTATTTTAGGCTTGGTAGCCAACGCATCTCCACAAGACCTCGCCGATACATTCATCTCTGCAACTACCGTATTGGGCAACCAACTCAGCGAAGCTCGCGATTTAGGCATTTTGGGCGACACTCAAACGATCGCAGACTCGGTTAGCAACGCCCGGCCAGACGGCCTTTACCGCTTTACTTTGCCTGCAACTAGCGACTTTAAATTAACTGTTAGCGGTTTGACGGCTGATGTTGACGTTGCTCTAATTAAAGATCTTAACGGCGACAATTCTATTGACTTCACCGATATTATTGCTTCTTCTCAAGAATCGGATTTATCGCCGGAAGCTATCGACATCAACGGTTTAGCTGCAGGAACTTACTTTGTCCGAGTTTATCAATACCAAGGCAGTACAAATTTCTCCCTCAATCTGTCTGCAACCCCGGCCACTGTTTCTGCTAACAATGCGAGCAACTTGCAGGGTTTTGACTCTCGTTTTGGGTTCGGTTTGGTGAATGCAGCGGCGGCAGTTGCTAAAGCTCAAGGTACTGCAACTTTTCCTGATGTTCCCGATTTGGGCGGAGACGAGTGGGGCAGAGATTTAATTAAAGCTCCAGAAGTTTGGGCCCAGGGCTTGACTGGAAACGGAATTGTGGTGGCAGTTATCGACAGCGGAGTTGACTACAATCACCCGGATTTGACCGGGAATATTTGGAGTAATGCGGGGGAAACCGGTGTTGATGCGATCGGTCGCAATAAAGCTAGCAACGGGGTTGATGATGACAACAATGGCTTTGTTGACGATTTCCGAGGGTGGGATTTTGTCAATAACGATAATGACCCGATGGATGATAACAATCACGGCACTCATATATCGGGTTTAGTTGCTGCGAAAAAAGATGGAGTTGGGATTACTGGCACGGCTCCGACTGCGAAGATTATGCCTTTGAAAATACTTGATGGGGCAGGGGTGGGTAAAATTCGGGATGAAATTAATGCGATTAATTATGCGGTGGCAAATGGAGCGAAGATAATAAATGTGAGTTTGGGTGGCCTACAGTTGAATGCTCAAGAATTGGATGCGATTCGAGCGGCTGAAGCTCAAGGCGCGATCGTGATTTCGGCGGCGGGAAATGATGCTCGCCCACAAGTAGATTATCCGGCTCGGTTTGCCAATGAGGTAGGAATTGCTGTCGGTGGTGTTACCCGAAATGGCTTGTTTGGGAATTATTCTAACCGGGCAGGTGCGGAGACAATTAATTATTTTGTTGCTCCCGGCGGCGACGGTGGCACGACGGATTCTGGTGACGTTTATTCAACTGTGCCGCTTTCTCAACCGGGGATTCCCTATCGATATTTTGCGGGTACTTCAATGGGAGTGCCACAAGTATCCGGGGTGATAGCTTTGATGTTGCAAGCTAATCCGAGTCTGACTCCTGCTGATATTAAGAGGATTCTTGCGGAAACTGCGAATCGAGCGGTTTGAACTGGATGTGGTGCGATCGATCTACAATCCTCCATCTTCTACCAATTATTAAAAGTAAACCGTAGGCACACCGCAATGCCGTGTCCTACTCCCCGCGCCGGACACGCAATGTCGTGTCCCTACTTTTCATAATTGGTATTAAAAATTGGCGGCGTAAGTTAAGTCAAATTGGCGACACAGGGTGATGCAGCAGTAGCTTGGTCGATCGAATACTAACTCGTAATTCATCTGGCCATCTATTTTGGTGATCGGCTGCTTTAAAGGGATGCCCTGAATATCGTATTGGCGGCGTTCTAAGGCACTCCAGTCGATAATTTTGAAGTCGATTTGGTTCTGCAACTCAGTTGCGATCAGATATAGGTGCATCTTGTCTTCAACTTTCCCAGTCAGGGGAACTTTTATTAACACTGACTGGGTGACGAGGGGTTTTTGGTCGTTGGGATGCTTCTGGGTGTGGCAGCTTTTGAGTTCTATATCGTAAGGTTCTACCTTGAATTTCTCTCCACTTGCGATCGCAGATGAGTGCAAATCTTTCAGGCACTTTTCTAGGTGAGGAATCAGCCCTAAGTCTGGATCGCACAGCAGTTTACGAATGTTGGAGGTTTCAGTGACTGTCATTTGAGATTTTTGATGTTATTTTTTGATTCTTAACTTTTAGCTTACCGCGAAAAGCCACCCTATTGAACTATACTTGCGACATAGTTCCAAAAATACCGCTTATGGTCAGTATGTCGCAGTGAATAAGACATTTATTTTTTGGCAGCAAACCCGTGTTTTTTGCCTTAATGTTTTAGATTATTTTTTGGTAATTTTCCACAGATTAAGCTCGACATTAGGGTCAGCCGGATCTATTTGATAGTTTTGTTGCTGAATTGCCGATCGCAAAGTAGGGGACGGTCTGTATAAAAACAACTCACTGAAACCGCCGGGAATTTGCGGGGGTTGGGGTTTTTTCTTTGCCAATTCTCGATTTTTGTAGCAAGAAGTGTAACAGCGAGGTTCTATTAGCAGTTGGACTTTGGGTTGCAGGTGATAACTTAAAGGCATGATGTATGCAATGTTGGTATCGCTGATTATCAGGGGATTGCTGGCAGAATTGACAGTCGCGGCTACTTCCAAGGCACGCAACCAACCGCTACCTTTATTCCACCAAATATCTGCTTGAGAACTAACTCCACCGGATACAATACCTGCGAAAAAAACTCCAACTATAACTATTTTCCAGAGTTTTTGCTGTTTTAAGTTCTCCAAATTGTTACTAATTTTCGCAGACATCAGGTAAGCCACTGCTAGGTGAATTCCCACATAACAAGGAACTAAATATCGCGGATTTGCTGAGCGCCTTCCACCCTTGATTAGATCAGGTACTGCTAAAAACAAAGCAGTTGTTGCAATTAATAACAATACAATCAACCACACTCGCTTTGGTGTTTGTCGGCATAGATAATAAAGGGCATAGCCGACTAAAGCTAGAACCATGATTCCAACTGGAATTACCAAGGCTAGTTGTGTAGCGTTGGCAGTTCCATCAATGCCAATATCAAAAAATGCTATGGTGATGGAACCAACCCACCTGCTGACTAATCTTAAGAAATTTGTTTGTTCTGCCCATACAGTTGTGCTTCTAACTTGATTGAAGTTTTCTACAGTATTTACGAGGGAAGGCATGAAGCAGATCAAAGCGATTAAAGCTGCTACATAATAGGAAATGAATGTTTTCACATCGCGCCAGTTGGCAATAACTGCGACGTAGATTGCGTGGGCGGCAGCGACGCAGACAAATAACAAGTGGGTGTACAATCCCAGTGTTGCTGTGCCTGCATAAAGCGCCCAGGAAAGAACGACGGCGACAGCATTTTGATTTTCGTCAGAGCGCATTGCTCGCAGCAAGGCTGCACTAGATAAAATAGTAGTTAATGTCCACAAACTGTACTGTCTTGCTTCTTGGGCAAATATGATGTGGTAGGGAGAAATGGCGAAAATTGCGATCGCCATCCACGCTACGGCTGAAGATTCAAATAACTCCCAAGCCAGCCAATAAATTGCGGGAAATACTAGCAGGCTAATCACGGCGGCCAAACTTCTCATTACGGCAATGGAACTGCCGAACCATTGCGCCCAATATCGCGCTAGTACATAATACAGAGGCGGGTGTTGGGGGTCTTCTGTTGCTAAAGAATTCAGGGTATCCCTTAAAGTTTTTTCGGAATTTATCTGCTGATATTTTTGTAAATCCGCAGGCGAGGTTATGTTCTGGTAGGAAATTTGTTTGATTATTTCGGCTTCAGTGTAGCCAGAAACTCTCAAAGAAGTATATGTTTCGTCGATCCAGTAAAATTTGCGATCGAGATTGGCGAAGCGAAATAAAATACCTATGACTAATACGGCGATAATAAAAAATCGCAGCCACTTGTCAAGTGAAGGGTTATGAGAATTTAGTCGATCGCAATTTTTCGGAAATTCCATTTTAAACAAGCTCACCTGCTTTTGCTATATAAAACATCATTTGTTGACTATTTTGCCTAGGATAATTTCGTCATTTTCCGCATAGATTGTTTGTATTTTATATTGATTACTTTTGGCAATTTTTGTCTTTAATTCGCGAGAAATACTGTACAAAAAAATCTCGTTAAAATTCTCCGGAATTTCAACATTATTTTTAGGTGGCATTAGTAATAATTTAGCTTTGGGATCGAGTTGGTGACTCATACCGAGTAAATTGCCGATATCCCATACAATATACTCTGAAAAGTCTGTTATGATTAATGGCTTAGAAGCTGAGTTGACTGTACGGGCGATCGAAACGTTAAGAAGAGAGCCAGATTTATTCCACCAATTATCTGCTGACACATAGAGGCAGCAAGACGCAATTCCCATTGAGAGCAGAACAACGAGAGCTAATCTCCACAGCTTTTGTAATTGAGCTGTAACTTGAACTTGAGTAAACAAATAAGCCACAGATATCTGGATTCCTAAATAACAGGGAATCATGTAACGAGTGTTGACAGATCGAATCCCTCCCCTAATTAAGTCCGCTGGTAATAAAAATCCTACTATCACGAACGTTAATGTCACAACAAACAACCAAACTCGCATTTCCGTTTTACATACAAGTAAATAAAAAGAATACCCTACCATTATTAAAATCATTAAAATAACTGGCAGAGTAGATATCAAATATGGTCGTGACAAATTCCAGTAAAATCCCACATCAAAAAATTGATTGCTAATGTTCAATAGCCAACTTTTTATCAATTCTGAAACAGGTCTTCTCAGAGACAGCCAGGATGTTTTATCAGTGGCATTGCCCGAATTTTTTATAAAAGCTATAATCCAAGGAGACAGAGCAATCAATCCTGTTATTGATGCTAGCAAATAGCCAATTACCGTCTTGTTAAACCGAAATTTTTCGATAACTAATACATAGATTCCATGTCCTATTGCAACTATTCCAAATAAGAGGTGAGAATAAAATCCAACTACTAATGTTACACCATAAATTGCCCAACTACTATTAGTTTTTAGGCGCATTGCTCGTAGCAAGACCGCGCTTGACATTAAAATTAACATGACAAACAAGCTGTAAGGTCGAGCTTCCTGAGCATAAACTACCTGAAAAGGCGATACAGCTATTATGGCAACTGCTAACCAAGCTGTCACCGATGACTCAAATAATTCTAAGCATAGCCAATACATACAAGGTAATGCCAGCACGCTAAAAACCGCCGACAAACTTCTAGTTACTGCGATTGAATCTCCAAACAGTTGCACCCAGAATCTCACTGCTACAAAGTACAGGGGAGTAAGTTGAGACTCTTCTAATGCCAATCCTTTTACGGTGTCAAAAACGCTTTTCTTTGTATTTATTCGCTGGTACTTTTGTAGAGTTTTTATTTCCTTGATTTTACCGTCACCAAACTCTTGAATAAATTCAGATTCTGTATAACCCGAAATCCGCAGTGAAGTGTAACCTTCGTCTAGCCAGTAAACTTTTTTTTCGAGATTGGCGAAACGAAAAAATATACCCAGGACTAATATAACTATCATTAAAACTCTCATCCACTTGCCAAGTGAAGGATGGTGATAATTTAGCCTAGCACCATTTTTTGTATATTCCATTTTAAATAAATTCAATTATAACAACAGAATAGCCCAGCCCCGACTTCTTTGAACCAAGATAGCATATACCCGACTTCTTAAAGAAGTCGGGTATCAAATCTTAATCAAACGAATTTAAGATTAATCATCTACTCCTTCAATCGGCGCAAAACCTTGCCTCTGAATATTTTCGGTTATGGTGCGGGGTTCGAGGAATTGCAGCAAATAATCCGGGCCACCCGCTTTAGAACCAACCCCCGAAAGTTTGAATCCTCCGAAAGGTTGCCGCGATACCACAGCGCCGGTAATTCCGCGATTGATGTACAGGTTTCCAACTTCAAAATCCGATGCTGCTCGATCGATATGCGAAGGCGTGCGAGAATACAATCCCCCGGTTAAAGCAAAATTTGTACCGTTAGCAATAACAATCGCTTCGCTGAAATTTTTTGCCCGCATCACCGACAAAACTGGGCCGAAAATTTCTTCTTGGGCGATAGTTGCTGTCGGGGATACTTCCGTAACAATGACTGGGCCGACAAAATAACCGGTTTCCGGTGCCGGCATTTCTAAAGCTATTTTAGCTTCGGCGCGACCTTTTTCGATGTATTCGCGGATGCGCGACTGGGCATTTGCATCGATCACAGGGCCGACTTGAGTGCCGGGATTTTCTGCAGGGCCGACATTGAGCGATCGCGTCGCTTCTACCAATCTTGCCACAAAATTATCGTACACCGATTCGACTACAATTACTCGCGAACAAGCGGAACATTTTTGGCCGCTATAGCCAAATGCCGAATAAACTACGCCTGCAACTGCTTGGTCTAAATCTGCACTTTCATCGACAATAATTGCATTCTTGCCGCCCATTTCCGCAATTACTCGTTTCAGGTGTTTTTGTCCCGGCTGTAAAATCGCAGCATCGGCATAAATCTGACAACCCACTTCCTGAGAACCGGTGAAAGTAATCATGTGAACGTCGGGATGTTTCACCATGTAAGCGCCGACGGTTGAACCTTTGCAAGGCACGTATTGAAATACGCCTTTGGGAATGCCAGCTTCTAGCAAAATTTCTGTGATTTTTGCTGCGATTACTGAGGAAACTTCCGCAGGTTTGAGTAAAGTACAATTACCTGCCACCAGCGATGCAACTGTCATGCCAACGGGAATTGCGAGGGGGAAATTCCAAGGCGAAATGATTAAAGAAATGCCGCGCGGCTGATAGGTGTAGCGGTTAGTTTCTCCGGGAATGTCGTAATTTTTCCCTTGTTCTAACCGTTCCATTTCGTCGGCGTAGTAGCGGCAAAAATCTATAGCTTCAGAAACTTCGGCATCGCATTCTCTGACGGGTTTGCCGACTTCAAATACCATCCAAGCTGACAGTTCGTGCCGCCGCTGTTCCATCAACTCAGCGGCTTTGCGGAGGACGCCGGCGCGCTGGCGAACGTGGGTTTTCCGCCAACTGGTGGAGGCTGCTTTTGCTGCTTCCAGGGCTTGTTTAGCCTGTTCTTCGGAAAGCAATCCGATGGTGCCAACTACTTCTGTGGGATTGGAAGGGTTGAGGGAATTAACTGTTGCTTCAGTATTTTGGTACTCGCCATTAATTAGGGGTAAATAGGTTTTACCTAAGTTAGCCCGCACTGATTTGATCGCTGTTTCTGCTTGTTGCCGCAATTTGGTATTGGCGTAGTCGGTATCGGCAACGTTGGGAAATACTTTGCTGTAAACTAGCTGGTCATTTCCGTTAGCAACTGGCGCGGCTAACAATTGTTCGATGGGCATTTCTTCGGAACTCTGCCGGATGAAAGAACTGTTGGCGGTATTTTCCAGCAAACGGCGGATCAAATAAGCCATTCCCGGCAATAAGTCACCGTAGGGGCAGTAGACTCGAACGCGATAACCCCGATCGACCAAAAGCTTAGCCAATTTGTCGCCCATGCCATACAGTACCTGCATTTCAAAGCGGCGGCGCGGTATATTGAGAGTTTCGGCAATGGCGATCGCCCTCGCTTGCGATCGTACATTATGACTGCCAATAGCTGCATACAAATATTCGTGATTTTCTAGCAGCAACTGCGTCATCTGCTCGAAATTTGCATCGGTCGTAACTTTGTCATTGTAGACCGGCTGCGGCCAATCTTTCTGCATCGCTTTGATAGTTTCCTGATCCCAGTAAGCGCCTTTTACCAGCCGCACTGTTACCGGATTTCCGCGTTTTTTTGCCCAGGAAATCAGGTTTCGCAAATCTTGGGCACTGTCGCGCAAATATGCTTGCAATGTAATTCCAATATCCGTGCGACTGCGAAACTCTTCCTCTAACAATAAGTCTTTGAGAATTGTTAGAGTTAAACTTTTGTAAGCATACTGTTCCATATCGAAATGAACAGCAGCTCCCAACTCCTTCGCGCGGCGCAGTAAAATGCGAATTCTCTCGCTTACTTTCTCCTCGCTACCTTTAGCATCCAACGGGTCAAACTGAGAATAAAAAGCCGTTAACTTTACCGATACTTGCACTCGCGGCAGAGTTTCGCCGTCAGCTTTGTCAATTGCATCTACTTGTGGCCAATTCTTCGCTGCATTCGCGAGTTCCTCCATCAATTCCAAATAGCGGTTAAGATAAATTTGCGCCTCAGCTTCAGTGATGACAGCTTCCCCCAAAAGGTCAACTGTAAAACCCATTTTATCTTTGCGAAGCCGCTCTAAGGTTTTAATTACCTGCTTGATATTTTCCCCAGAAATATACTTGTGCGCCAAAGTTTCCACAGCAGGCGCAACCGTCGTCGCCGCCAATTGACCCGGAACCGAATCAGGGCTAGCAAAGTTGAGCAATTTTTTCAATGCTTCCGGCAATTCTACCTCTTGGGCGGTCAAGTATTCTTGCAAGTGGCGGGCAATTTCCGGCCTGCTGCGGAGGGCCGGCAAACAGTCAATAAATCGAAACAACTGCACCCGCAGTCCGGGGCTGGCCATCGCCCAATCCATGAGTTTGTCGTCCCAGCGCATTTGGTCTTGGAGTTGACCGAAAAAAGAGCGCTTTTTCTCTTGAGTTGCCCGCAATATTTCTTTGGCAATTTCTTGAGTTTTTTCTTCGTAGATGTTTTCAGATACTTGTGCGATCATTGGTAATAAGTAATTTGTAATTTGTAATTAGCTACAGGGGGACTTTATGTATTTTGTAAATACCCCCTGATACAATTATAGTTGCTATTTGACTTCAATTTTTACTTGGTAGTTTGCTTGGCGATCGCCTGAAATTTCAATAGTATAATCGCCGCTACTGGCTAGTTGACCTTGCCACTGACCTGTGCTGTCAGCAGTACCTAAATTTTCACCGTTAGGAGCAATAATTGCGGCGCTAACTTGACCTTCTTGAACATTTATTGTCATGCTTTGGCCGCTATTACACTCCAGTAAGTAGCGCCTGGATATGTTGGCTCGCAAACTATTGCTCAGAGTAGTTCCCGTAGCACCGGCTTGAAAGTAAACTCGCTCGGTTACAGGGGTTTCAACCGCAGCGGGAGTTGGAGTTGGAGTTGGAGAAGGCAACGGCGACGCCGAGGGTGACGGCGAAGCAAGTTGGGGAACGCCAGACACAGAGGGTACTTGAGTGGGACGGGGCGACGGATAGATTGTGGCGGGCAGTCGAGTTCCAGGTGCTGGGGGAAGTCCGGGCCGGCGGCTGGCGGGCGCTGTTGCGACAGGCGGAGGGCTTTCGGGGAGGGGTACGTCAGCGGGTAGTTTGATTTGCAGGTTCGCTCTTTCCTGATACATTCTCCACGCTATCAAACTGCCGAGACTAAGGACGGAACCGACTAACATTCCGCTGAGAAAAACTGCTAAGATTTGCCAGGATCGAGCTGGTTTTGGTTCGGGCTTGGCAGTTGGAATTGTTGGAGGCGGATAACTTGCAAGTTGAGTTGTTGCCGGCGCGCTATCGGCGGCAATTGGAATTGTTTCGGCCTCGTCGATTGGCGCTGAAATATCTTTGGGCGCGACAATTTCTGCGGGAGTTTCTAGGGGTGCGGAAGTTGAATCGCCACTGGCAATTTCACTGCGATCGAACTCATCACTGGCAGTGGAAATTGTTTCCGGTTGCTGAGTCAAAATTTGTTTTTTTTCCTGTTCGTCGCTCATGGGGCTAAATTTATTTTACAAAGACCGCTTTTAGACATTTTACGTTACTGGTGCGATCGCCTGCACTGAACAACTACGGCAATGCTCTTGACAAATTGCCGTCCGTGTCTATCGAGAAATCTATCTGCTGGGGCGATCGCAATTTACCAATTTTCTGTAAATATTGAGTACAAATTGCGATCGCAAATTACTACTGGGCTCCATTATTAGGCAAAGACTGCCAAAAAGGCCGGTCTTCTGGCTTCCTCACAGTATTAGTCGCCGACTGCACGTTTCCTTTCAATTCTTGATAATATCTGTCATCCAGGAAACTAACGCTGACGCCAGCAGGAAGCAGCAGTTGGCGCAATCTTTCCTGAGTGTAATCTACACCCTCAATCATTGGCCCGCGCGGATTTGAAACTAACAACTTGCCGTTAACTGGCACCGAATTGACCATATTTGGCCACCAAGCATAACCGCTGTAGCCAAACATCACCGGAACTTGAATAATTTGGTCGTCTCGGAGTAAAAATTCTCTTTTCAACTTCTCTATAATCGGATTAAGTTTCTGATTTTGCAAATAGAGATTGTGTTGAATTAAAGCGCGATTTTGCAAGGCGGCGCTGACAGTTGTTTGAGTGCTCAAACCGCGATTGATCGTCACATCGCCGTAACCTCTTCCCTGCAATTCTTCCAACAGCTTAACTCCGGCTTCGGGACTGGCGATCGCCATTACATATTGTCCGGGAGTTTGAGTGGGAATAAAATTGATAATTTCATCGACTTGGCGAGTCAGAAGCCAAGAAGTATCAATATCCACCGGCGGCCCTTGAATTCGCTGAGCTTGAATAAAATCAAGTACCTCTGGATTAAAACTAGCATTTCCCGAATTCCCGTAATAAACCCGACCCATTGGGTGTCCCGGAATCGGCGGTGTCACCTGCAAATTGCCGTATCCGTCAGACCACTGACTTACAGGGTCTAAAGAACGAGGATTGCCAATTTTAACTACTTTCAAATCCCGGTTTTGAGGTGATTTAACAGGCGGGTTTTTCTCTGGCTCGCTATTGCTTTTTAGGGCTACATTAAACAGGCGTACATCCGATTTTTCGGGCAATTGAACGTAGCCGTTTTTCTGGGTATCTTGCATCCAAGTGCGATCGCCCTGGAGAATTTTTACTTTAGCGCCCGTGGGTTCTACCGCTTTTTTTAGTTGCGAGATAAATTCGCTGTTTACCGAGCCTCTGTCGCTGACCTGCACTTCGGTTACTGGTGCTGTATTTGGCGGTATCATCCAAGGACTAACGCCCATTTGGATTGTTGTGGAGGCGATTTCTTGACCGTTGTTTTGGGCAGTTGCTTTGAGATTAACAGTGCCCTTCCAATTGCGATCGGCAAATTGTTTTGCTTCGACACCTAAAACAATATTCGTGCTGAAAACTAGAGGTTTAGCACCGGATATATCTACAGGTTGCCAGCCGTCGCCCGTCTTCTGAAAAACGCTGATGTGAGGACTAGCAATGCTGTCAGCAGTGATAAATAACTGAGAGGTTTTGAAGTTTTCAGACAGTGTTAAGTTAACTTGAGAAAGCATTGCTGCACGGCGGGGAGCGCTAACTTTGGTTTGTTTCCAAGTCGGTATCTTGCCGCGCTCATTATTGCGATCGTTAAATAAAATTAGCGCGCCCTTGGACAAAGACCATTGTTCTTTTCCCGCTTCGTCTTGCTCGTTAATTTGGCCATCTCTGTTGGTATCTCCAGCAAAGAAAAAGTTCGGCGCCGACGACGCAGCAGGCGTAACTGGGGCGGGAGTTGCTGTTGCAGTTGATTCAGGAGTTGGTTGAGAAGTTGCTTGCTGATTTCTCTCTAGTTCTTGCCTTTCAAGTTCTTGTCTGGCTAATTCTTGTCTGGCTAACTCTTGCCTTTCAAGTTCTTGTCTGGCTAACTCTTGCTTTTCAAGTTCTTGTCTTTCCTGTTCTTGTCTGGCTAACTCTTGCTTTTCAAGTTCTTGCCTTTCCTGTTCTTTTCTGGCTGCTTCTTGCCTTTCAAGTTCTTTTCTGGCTAATTCTTGCTTTTCAAACTCTTGCCTTTCAAGTTCTTTTCTGGCTAATTCTTGCTTTTCAAACTCTTGCCTTTCAAGTTCCTTCCTGGCTAATTCTTGCCTTTCAAACTCTTTCCTGGCTAATTCTTGCCTTTGGAATTCTTGTCTTTCTAGTTCTTTTCTAGCCCGGTCTTTTTTCTCTTGCTCTTTTCTCTCTATTTCTCTACGAGCAAATTCTTTTTTCTCTTGCTCTTTGCGGGCTCGCTCTCTTATCTCTTCTTCCTCAGCTCTAACTTTCTCAACAGAACGTGCAACTTGCATTTCATAGGTAGCGACACTGAGGTTTCCTTGATATTCGATGGTTTTGTCGATCGCCCCATCAGCCAAAAAAGAATCGTGAGGAATGAGTCGCAGCGTATTGATAGCCAACTGCCACAGCCGCTGGGACTGTTCCCAAGTAGCAGAAGAAGGATTAGAAGTGCGTCCAATTAAGACTGCTTGGGCGGCTAATTTAGCAGCATCGTCCCAATTATATTTGGCTCTTTCTTCTATTTGAATCTGACTTTGAACATTTTGGAGTTGCTGCGTCAGAGTTTGAGATTGCTGACGGTGGATTGCTGATTTCCAAAGTTCTGCCGGAAACGGGGCGCTGTCGGGAGTTTTGGCAAGGTTATCTAATTGTACTTTCAGCCGATCGCGCAATTTGTAGAGTTCGGAAAGGGATTGCGGAGTTTCGGCCTCTGGCTGTCGCGCAGAGAGTGCGAGTTGGTAGTTTAGGGAAGGTTGAGCCACTGTTGTGGGGACTGCAACCCAAATAACACCGATGACGACACCGAAACCATTGACGATCGCGATCGCAATATATCGAACCCAGCGCATATAGTTTATCCTCAGACACGCCAATAATTTTACCTAATCTTGGGAACAATGGGGGATTTAATTATAAGAACTTACGAATGAGGGCCCCGAAAACAGGTTTTTTACGAAAAGATGCGTTCTTACCCACAGATTAGGTAAGAAACCCGGTTTCTTTGTCGGAGTCCGTAGGTCTTGTTAAGGCAAATTCGTGCCATGTTTTAAGCACCCTCATTTTCTTTAATAGTTGCTTCAATTTCGTCTCGGTAAGCCTCGGCCTCAGGCCACGGATTTACCAAATCAACGACAACGAAATCTCTCTCGCTTGATACTAAAGAATATTGAAATCAAAACAAAAACCCAACAAAAACCCGGTTTCTTGGAGAAACCGGGTTTGATCTTCCGCGTTAATCCGCGTTCATCTGCGGTTAAAAAATCCTACAATTGCTTCACCTCAGAAACCAATTTGGCAACCACATCCTTAGCGCTACCAAACAACATCATCGTCTTATCCTTGTAGAACAACTCATTATCTACACCAGAAAAACCAGCACTCATCCCGCGCTTAATCACGATCGTATGCTTAGCCTTATCAACCTCCAAAATCGGCATCCCGTAAATCGGGCTCGCCGTATCGTGGCGCGCCGCCGGATTCACCACATCGTTAGCCCCGATTACCAAAGCAACATCCGTCTCGTCAAACTGCGGATTGATATCGTCCATATCGTACAACTGCGGATAAGGCACGTTTGCTTCCGCCAACAGCACATTCATGTGCCCCGGCATCCGCCCAGCCACCGGGTGAATCGCGTATTTCACGTCAACACCCATTTTTTCCAAACCGTCGGCTAACTCGCGCACCGCGTGCTGTGCTTGCGCTACAGCCATCCCGTAACCCGGAATAATTACAACCGATCGCGCATAACCCAACATCATCGCACTTTCTTCGAGATTGATGCTGCGAACAGTTTTGTCAGTAACACCAGCAGCCCCAGCAGCACCCGCAGCACTACCGCCACCGCTACCAAAGGCGCTAAACAGCACACTAGAAAGGGATCGATTCATCCCCTTGCACATGATTTGCGTCAAAATAATCCCAGACGCGCCCACCAATGCACCAGCGATAATCAGCATATTGTTCATCAAAATGAACCCAGCCACACTCGCCGCAATCCCCGAATAAGAGTTAAGCAGCGACACCACCACCGGCATATCGCCACCGCCAATCGGTAGCACAAACATGATGCCCAGAATATTGGAAATCGCCACCAAAGCCAGGAATACCGGCACATTCTCCGGGTTAAACAGCATATAACCGCTGCCGGCTAAAAGTGCGATCGCCAGCATGGCATTAAACGGCTGTTGCAGCGGAAACGTCATGGGCGCACCAGGTAGCAATTCTTGCAGTTTCGCAAACGCCACAAGGCTACCAGTGAAAGTAATTCCGCCAATCAACACGCCCAAAAGGATCGTGATTGTCGCGTCTGGAGTTGGCGATTCCGGGATGCTGAGATAGCGCCAGAATTCGCCCACAGCAACGAGTGCAGAAGCCGCGCCCCCGAAACCGTTAAGCAAACCCACCATCTGCGGCATATCCGTCATCGCCACAGTATTCGCCATAATTGTTCCCAAAATGGAACCGACGATAATTCCGACAGCAATCAATTCGTAGCTGACTACTTGCTTTTCCAGCAACGTACCGACGATCGCAATTAACATCCCGATCGCAGCTAACACATTCCCTTGACGGGCAGTTGCAGGGGAACCCAACTGTTTCAAACCGATAATAAACAAAGATGCGGCAACTAAATAACCTAGTTGAATGCCACTGGGCAGAAAATCGCTCACGCTTTAACCTCTTTTTTCTTGAACATTTGCAGCATTCGATCGGTTACTAAGAAACCGCCGACAACGTTAATTGTGGCCAGGGCGATCGCGATCGTCCCCAAAATCGAAGTAACAGTCACATTGCCTTGGCCTGAAATCAGAATTGCACCTAAAACCGCAATTCCTGAAATCGCATTCGATCCCGACATCAAAGGTGTGTGCAGCGTCGGCGGGACTTTATTAATTACTTCAAATCCCACAAACGACGCTAGAGTAAACACCACTAAACCTGCAATCAATCCTTCTGCCATAACACTTGGTAATTGGTAATTGGAAATTGGTGTGAAATTAACGCTAAAGTCCTTTATCTCTCTCGTTTGTGGCCGAGTCTCGATCCCCCTAAATCCCCCTTAAGAAGGGGGACTTTGAATACTTCTTGTTCCCCCCTTCTTAAGGGGGGCTAGGGGGGATCTGACCCTAGTCAGCAAACAAAAAAAGCCTTTTCTGGAGATATTTAATCAGTTCTTCAGTCCTCTTGAGAGGACTTTAGCTTTGAGGCAGGGGTTTCAACCCTTGCCGGACTTTGCCTCATAACGACAGAATCTAACTGACTGCTGAAGCCTGAGCTGCCAAAGCATCGCGAACTCGCTGGTTGCTAATTTCACCGTCGCGGGCGACGCAAGCACCAGCAATGATATCGTCTTCAAAATTCAAATTGAGTTCCTTATCTTTCACCATCAACTGAAGTAAAGAGGAGATATTCTTCGAGTAAGTTTCGCTAGCGTGGACAGGCATCGACGAGGGCACATTAATCGGGCCGATGACATTAACGCCGTTCCATTCAACATCTTTCCCCGCTTCAGAACATTCGCAATTGCCGCCTTGTTCCGCCGCGAGGTCAACAATTACCGATCCGGGCTTCATTTGAGAAACCATTTCTCTAGTAACTAAAATAGGTGCTTTTCTGCCAGGAACTTGAGCGGTTGTAATAACTGCATCGGAAGCGCTGACGTGTTGGGTTAGCACTTGGCGGGTGTATTCTTTGGCGGCTTCTGATAATTCTTTAGCGTAACCTCCGGCGGCGACGGTTTCTTCCTTGAGTTCAACATCAAGAAATTTAGCGCCCAAACTTTGCACTTGTTCTTTTGTTTCTGGGCGGATGTCGAAGGCTTCGACTAACGCACCCAAACGGCGCGCCGTGGCGATCGCCTGCAAGCCAGCAACGCCCACACCCATTACCAATACTTTCGCGGGGCGAATCGTACCCGCCGCCGTTGTCAGCATCGGAAAATACTTTGGCAAAGCTGCGGCTGCGATCAGTACCGCTTTGTAACCGGCAACGTTACCCTGAGATGACAGCGCATCCATGCTTTGAGCGCGGCTGGTGCGCGGGATCATTTCCATGCTGAATGCCGTTACTTTGCGATCGGCTAAACGCTGCACTAAAGCTGGATCTCCCAGAGGATTCAAAAATCCGATGAAAACGCCTCCTTCCCGGAGTTGATGAACTTCTGATTCTTGCAAGGCCCCGATTTTCACGACGACATCGGCTTCGCCCCACAGCCTAGCGGTATCGGCGACAACCTGAGCTCCCGCTTCTTCGTAAGCAAGATCCGAGAAAAAGGATTGTGCGCCGGCACCGGCCTCAACCCAAACTTCGACGCCCTGTTTGACTAATCTGGCTACAGCGTCGGGTACTAAAGCCACCCGGCGTTCCCCTGCTGCTATTTCTTTTGCGATCGCTAATTTCATACACTCTCCTTATTTAAGCCTTCCTAGGACGGTTGAAACCGCGCCTACACAGCAGACAAAACCTGCCTCCGCAGGTTTCTTGAAGTGCGATTTTTAATCGCCCGATGCCTTGCTTTACATTGAAGCAGCCGTTCCCCTAAACTTCTCTCGTTGATACTAAAGCCGATCGCCCAAATTCGACCCGTATCTTTAACTTATCTTATACATTCAAATTCGCTAAACTGTTAAGTTTGCCACCGATTATGATATAATTTTATGTCGCCTACTTCTGTAGTTTGAATGTCTGTTATCAGTATTACGCAAAAATTACGCAAAAAAAAGTGACCTCAGCCGCCGGTCGCTCGCCCTCATCAAATTGCTGAGACATTCGATATTATTGTAGGCACGATCGCAAATTTCGGGCGAGCAATATTTAAGGTTCACCAAGAGTTTAATTAGAGGAGTTGTTATGCGACGATTATTTTCAGCACTAGCGGTTACAGGTTGCTTGGTGGCTGGATTACCCGCCCTCAGTTTAGCCCAGTCCATGCCAGGATTCACGATTTTCGGCGGCCCCGAGCGCGCCAACCAATTAAGCTATCGCTTGGATTACGGTACAGCCGGGATGAGCGGCGATAGATATCGGCTGCGAATTCCTTCCAAAAAAGTAAGTTTGGCGATCGCCCAACTGAACATATCCTATCCAGACTACTACAAAGGCGAATTTGACCAAAAAGACATTAAAGTGCGCGTCAAAGACAAAACAATAGAATTGCAAGAAGTAATCTGGGACAAAGAAAATCGATTCATAGAAATTTATCCCAAAGAACCAATTGCTGCCGGCAACAATGTTGAGGTTGTACTCTCCAACGTTAGAAACCCATCTCCCGGCGGAATGTACCATTTCAATGTCCGCATCCGCACCCCCGGTGACGTTCCCTTGCTGCGTTACCTCGGTACTTGGCTGTTGAGCATTAATTGAGGGAAGGATTCGGGGAAGGAATTTTTCGTTAGTCAAGCGATCGCGACAGAAAAATTAAATGTGGCGATCGTTTTGCTGCGGGCAAAAATTTAACAATACTCAAATCCAGGTTTTCGGGAGTTGAAAAATAGAACTTTCGGCTCATATCGCAATTCTCAATGATTCGTAATAATGAGTCTAGGGGCAGTCCCTCGATGGTTGCCCTTGGCTAATTAGGGGTAGGCCCAAAGGCGCTACCCCTACAAAATGTTTACCAATCAAATAGGATTGCTCTAGCCGTACTCTCGCATGAATCTACTAGCAAAAATCAAAACTATACAAATTCCTCCAGCGCTGCGATCGAGAAATTATCGCCTGTTTTTTGCAGGACAAGGCATCTCCCTAATTGGCAATTGGATGACACAAGTCGCTACTGTTTGGCTTGTCTACAATTTGAGCGATTCACCTTGGATGCTCGGCGTGGTGGGATTTACAAGTCAAATCCCCACATTAATTTTACTGCCTTTTGCAGGAGTTTTAATCGATCGCTGGAACCGCCACCGAGTGATAATTGCCACTCAAATATTAGCGATGGTTCAATCCTTAGGGCTAGCATTTTTAGCGCTAACAGGAGTCGTTAACATTTGGCAGATCCTGGTGCTGAGTTTCTTTCAAGGCGCAATTAACGCCTTTGACGCGCCGGCACGGCAAGCTTTTGTGCCGGAACTTGTAGAAAAGAAAGAAGATTTAGCAAATGCGATCGCCCTCAACGCTTCCATGTTCAACGGCGCCAGATTAATCGGCCCAGCAATTGCAGGTTTGCTGATAGCTACAGTCGGCGCAAGTTATTGCTTTCTCATTGACGGGCTCAGCTACATCGCCGTAATTGCGGGCTTATTAGCGATGCAAATCAAAGCCCGTAAAATTGCCGCAACTAATACCAAACCCTTACAAAGATTAAAAGAAGGATTCGTTTATGCCTTCGGGTTTCCCCCGATTCGAGCAATTTTACTGCTATTAGCCTTAGTAAGTTTTGCCGGAATGTCCCACACAGTATTAGTCCCAATTTTTGCCACCAAGATTCTGCAGGGCGACGCACAAACCCTCGGCTTTTTGATGGCATCTTCGGGAGTTGGCGCCTTCGCGGGCGCGATTTATTTGATTTCTCGCAAAAGTATAGTTGGCCTCGGCAAATTGATTGCGATTTCACCGGCCATTATGGGATTCGGACTGATAGGTTTTGGTTTGTCCCGCGTCTTGTGGCTGTCATTAATCATGATGTTGTTTGTGGGGTTTGGTTTCATTATCCAATTTGCCGGAGGAAACACATTGTTGCAAACAATTGTGGAAGACGACAAACGCGGAAGAGTGATGAGCATATACACGATGGCATTTTTTGGAGTGACACCGTTTGGGAATTTAGTTGCCGGCGGATTGGCCAATTATATCGGCTCTCCCAACACAGTCATCATTGGAGGTATAATTTGTGTTTTAGGCTCCATAGTCTTTACCAAACAGTTGCCTGCTTTAAAAAACTTAGTCCGGCCACTTTATCAAAAAATGGGTTTAATACCGCAGTAGCGATTTAGCCTAAAATCACAAATGCCAACATTAAACAACATTCCCAAAGCTAATATCTGGCTGTCTCTCTAGCAATCCTCAACAATTTGTAAACTTCTCTCTTTCCCTCTTCTCTTCTCTTTCTCTGTGCCCTCTGCGCCCTCTGCGGTTAAAAAATCCAAATTAATTACGCAACCAGAGGTTAAACCAAGCAAATACAAGTGCAATCGAATCTCTCTCAGAGATTCAAGCAGCTTTAGGCGCAACTTTAGAAAAAGGTTGTGGGATTTCCACCGCGTATCTAGTCGCAGAAAATGTTTTTTAGTTTGTTCACCATTCTTGTTGGGCTTCTGCTTCTGCTTGGATTAAATTTTGCCGCAGTTGCACCCAATTTATTTGATTAGAGGGCAAATCTTCGATGAGCTTTCCGCGCTGTAAATGCAGAATTCGCGTGCTAAATTGCTCGGCTAATTCTAATTGATGGTTTACCATTACAATTGTGGTTTGGCCGTTTGTTAGCTGTGTCAATACTTGCAAAAGGTGGGCGGCTTTTCCTGCGTCTAGGGCGGATGTTGGCTCGTCTAAAAGCAAGATTTTTGGTTGCAGGATGATGCCGCGGGCGATCGCCACGAGCTGTTTTTGACCTGTGGAAAGCTGCAATTCAGTGCGGTTGAGCCATTCTTGGGGTATGTGCAGTTGTTCGATCGCCCCGCTAATTCTCTCAGCAATGTTTGATGAAGTCACGCCCCGCAGCTTTAAAGGATAAGCCAATGCTTCTCGCACGGACATTCCCAAAAGCTTGGATTCTTGCAGGATGAGGGTGATTTGTTTGCGGAGTTCGATCGCAGGTATTTGCCGATATTCTGTATTTTCCAGATAAATCGAGCCGCTGGTGGGAGTGCTGAGCCGATTTAGCAACCGCAACAGCGTTGTTTTGCCGGCACCTGAAGGGCCAACAATTGCCACGCGAGAGCCCTTGTGTACCTGAAACGATATATTTTCCAACAAATGACTTGAGGCGATCGGTGTTTTCAAGCTTACACCGTCAAGTCGCAGTTGAGGATTTGTTTCAGTATTATTTTCCGAATAATTAGGCATTTAATTAATTAAAAATATGGCCTTCGTGGAACGGGCATCTTGCCCGTTCTTGAGGCAGGCAAGATGCCCACTCCCCAATCCAACTCACTCTTTGTGGAACGGGCATCTTGCCCGTTCTTAAGGCAGGCAAGATGCCCGCCCCACAATCCAACTCAAACTCAAACTTTTACAGTTTTTTCTAAAGGAAAACCCAGCTTTTCGCGCTGTTCTAAATAAAGCTGAGCAACTCGCCGCGCCAAGTTGCGAATTTTTGTGATGTAGCGCGTTCTTTCCGTTACCGAAATCACACCTCTAGCGTCGAGCAAATTGAAAGTGTGAGAACATTTTAGCACATAATCAAGACTAGGCAAAACCAATCCTTTTTTGGTCAATTGTTCGGCTTCTTGCTCGTACAGCCCAAATAGAGTAAACAGCAATTCTGGATTGGAAGCTTCAAAGTTATAAGTACACTGTTCTATTTCTCCTTGCAGGTGAACGTCGCCGTAAGTTATGCCATCTTTCCACTGAATTTTCGTCATCGCATCGACTTCTTGGAGATACATTGCGAGGCGTTCTAGTCCGTAGGTAATTTCAATGGATACGGGGCGACAGTCAATGCTACCGCACTGTTGAAAGTAGGTAAATTGGGTAATTTCCATGCCATCGAGCCAGACTTCCCAGCCGACGCCCCAAGCTCCGAGGGTAGGCGATTCCCAGTTGTCTTCTACGAAACGAATGTCGTGGTCTTCTGGGCTAATTCCTAATGCTCTGAGGGAGTCTAAATAGATGTCTTGGATGTTGGGAGGAGAGGGTTTAATTAAAACTTGATATTGATAGTAATGTTGGAAACGGTTGGGATTTTCGCCGTAGCGTCCGTCGGTGGGGCGGCGACAGGGTTCGATGTAGGCGACTGACCAAGGTTCGGGGCCAATTGCTCTGAGAAAGGTGTGGGGATTCATGGTTCCTGCACCTTTTTCTGTGTCGTAGGATTGGGCGATCAGGCATCCTCGATCGCTCCAGAATTTGTTTAACGTGGCAACGACTGATTGAAAGTTCACTGGTTTAAATATGGCTAGTATGTGTCTCAACTTATTTAAGCATACTAAAGGCAGGGTCTATTGAAATAAACCCTGCCGAAATCAGATATGGGTGTGAAAAGTTAGGCCGTTTGGATCGAGTTATGATTTAGTCTGCGGGAGCGAGGGAAACTAACAGAGTGATGTTGTCAACGCCGATGACATAAACGGTGTCTCCCGGTGTGAGGGTGATTTGGCGATCGCAACGTGCGGGCCACCAGCTACCTTGGAAGCGGACGCGACCTGTTTGATTCGGGTAAATCGATTCATCGACGACTGCTTCTTCGTTGAAATAGTTAAAATTGGTGTTGATGTAGTTATCCATTAAGAGATTCTTTTCTGTGCTGTAGGTGTGAGTAGAAAAAATTGAACCGAAAGCTTTTATTACGTTGAACATTTTCCTGACTCCTTTTGTGTTAAAATATATTGATTTTTACTCGCCTATTTATGCCCTTTGAAAAGTAGCATTTCCTGGTTGAGATGTATTACCAGGTTGTTCATGCTCTGATTTAGTCTGCGGGAGCGAGGGAAACTAACAGAGTGATGTTGTCAACGCCGATGACATAAACGGTGTCTCCCGGTGTGAGGGTGATTTGGCGATCGCAACGTGCGGGCCACCAGCTACCTTGGAAGCGGACGCGACCTGTTTGATTCGGGTAAATCGATTCATCGACGACTGCTTCTTCGTTGAAATAGTTAAAATTGGTGTTGACGTAATTTTTGATGAGCATATTGTTAGCGCCGCTGTATCCTTGGGTAGAGAAAATCGAGCCGAAAGCTTTTACTACGTTGAACATGATATTTACTCCTGTGGTGTTAAAATATGTGGATGTGTAATTGTCTGTTTATGCTATTTGAGAGGCTGCATTTCCTCGGTTAAGATTGATTGATGGCCTTGATATTTCATTGTTCTTGCCTTCCGTTGTTTTATCAGGATAAAAGGCAAAGAATTTTTCAAAGGTTGAGGGGATTTGAGAAGCGGTTGCGGGGAGTATAAATCCAGTAATTCCGAGGTATTGAATTAAGGATTTCATTGTTGAGCAGTTGGTGGGATTTACCTCAAGGGTAGATGTGGTTAGCTACATTAGAGATTGTCTGATTCCGCATTACTGCTGCTGTGAATATCTGTGATTTTTGGGTTTAACTTTTGGGTTGAATTTTTTGATTGGGTTGTGACTCACTTGCTTTACATTTACTAATTTGCCAGGAGTTGAATATCTTTGGTGCGATCGCCAGTCCACTTTCCGAGTCTGGTACTGGCACAGGACACTTTCAAACCTGCAAACATCGATTTTGCAAAGGTTTCTGCCTACCTATCAGGCTGGTAGCTGTGCCAATTTAGCCAAGTGGACTACCGCAAACAGTGAATTATGAACTTACGCCGTCTCGATCGCCCAATCCGGAATATCCATACATATCTAGTCCGTGACTTACGCACCAAACCCCTAAAAACCCGGTTTCTGACACTCTGTGCGCCATTAGGGGCCCGTAAGCGGATCTATGATATAAGCAAGTAAACTTCGCCTCTCACCCGCCCTCCCCATGCGATGTTGATTTGTACCTACCTATTTAGGCATAGAAAATAGGCGATCGAGATTGACGCAGATATCAGGAGGCGGTAGGAGTATTTGATCGATGCAGGTCGATCGCACCCTGTTATCCAATTATTGAACAGGTCGAACTTAAAATCCATTCATAAATTCAGAATCTTAAATTCATAAAAGTCATAATTATAGACAACCTGCTTGATACTGCATAATTGTTACAGGAATTCTGAATAAAGTTTTAGCTAATTGAGACAAACCGAACTTGAATTTAAGCGACTGCGGCAATTCTTGTACGGAAACTTCTACGAAGCCAAAGCGAGTATAAAATGATGCGAGCCGCTTTCCCAAACATTCTAAATATAGCGGTTCTGTAGCTTGTTGTATTAAATATTTTGTGAGGTAGCTTCCCAAACCTCGATCGCGCCAATCTTTCGCCACCACCAAACTGCCCAATTCTTGCGCGCCCGCAAATTTCCGCAACTGTCCGCAAGCAGCCAAATTCCCAGCGCATTCGATGACCCAGAATTGCTCCCAGCGTAACTGAGTTGGATCGAGTTTGGCGCTCCACACTAACATTTTAATTGATTGGATGTCTTGAGCTGAAGCTGGGCGGATGGCGCATTCAGACGGCAACGAAAAAAAACTTTCATTCATTATGATTCCATAAAATGAGCTTTAGTAAATTTATTCTTATTTTCCGAGTCTAGTTCCAAAGGGTGTATTTAAGTATAACGGCTGTCACTGGAAATTATAGCAGCTAGCCGCTTCAAAATCCGAAAAACTTCGTAAAGTTCATTTCCGGGATTTGCAATATCGAAAAGTTTAGAGACGGCATACTGCGGTGTGTCTCGTTTGGTCATTTTGATAAATCGAAAGCTGCTACCATTCGTCAGAAGCCCAAATGTTACTGGTTCGGGGCTGGGGTCATTCAGCATATAAAATAGTAACTGAGGAAGCCCAGCTTCAACGGAATATTGAGAGCGTTTGGCTTCGATCGCAACTACCCAAAAAGATTTAAGCAATAGCAGGACATCGATGCTACCCTTGACAATTGTATCTTCATCTTCAATAGTCAGTTCTACTGATTTTTCTGCCTCTATGTGAAAGGGAGTCAAGTAGAAATCTGCTAAAAATAGCAAGGGAGCGAGTACCACCATTTTTACGGTATCTTCCAGCATCGCGTACTTGACACTGTTGATATAACCTGCTTTTACGTTGTCGAGCGCTCGCTTTTTGTCATCGCTAATTTCCGGTAAATCGTCAATCCACTCCCGGAAGAATTGCTCGTCTTCACAAAGTTGAAAATTAAATTTTGTTTCGACATCTAGCAGAGTCAGTGTTTTTGCTTGAATGCTTTGTGTCATAGTTTTATGTAGTTATTTATTAGTTGTAATTAATTGTAACATATCAACTGTCGATCGCCTCCAACAACACCTCCGCGCCAAACCTTACCGCATCGGTACAAGGCAATCCCGTTTCTGCTTGAACTTCAGCTATTGCTAACAGCGCATCTGCCTCATTTAAGTGATGAGTGTTGAGGGCGATCGCGCTCACTTTTCCCCCTGAAAAAGCACCCGCAGCAGCGGCTACCATTTCGTACAATTCAACCACTTTTGATAACCTGGGAATCGATACGTGCGGGTGATTGCGAATGCTAGTTTGTCTGGCTCTGTGAGCTAAAATTAAGTGAGTTGCCTGCGAACCCCGCAACAGTGGTAGAGTCGCCGTCGAACCCGGATGCAATAACGAACCTTGCCCTTCTACGTGCAGAATATCGCATTCAGAACCCAATTTAATCACCATTTGTTCGACAGCACCAGCCGCGAAATCAACTCGCACTGCATCCAAAGGAATGCCTTCATTTCCGATCATTAAACCCGTTTGTCCGGTTGCCAAAAATTTGGAACGCAAACCCCGTTGCAAGCAAGTGCGGTTGAGTTCCAGACTGGTTGACATTTTGCCAACGCTCATATCGGTGCCGACAGTTAACACCCGGCGACAACTTAATTTAGCAGCAGCAGCAGAGGCGATCGCACCGACAGATTTCGGTTCCTGACGCACGTCCCAAATCCATTGATTTTCGGTTAAGGGAACTGTTATCAAAGGTGCCAGTTTCGCGTGCAAACCGTTGACAACTGACAAACCTGCTGCTACCGCTTGATTAATTTCTGGCAGCCATTCCGCAGGCAAAATACCGCCGGAAGGAGCGATACCAATTAGCAGAATATCCGGCGCCAATTGCAGTGCTTCTGCAACGGAAGCAACTATCGGTACTTGTTGAGGAATACCCGTTAATTCAGGTAAAGATTGTCCTGCACATTGGCGGTCTATTACTGCTACAATTTGTGCTTCGCTGTAGCGCAAAAATGCTAAGCCTGTTTTGCCGGAAGGGCCAATAATTCCCTCATGCAGTAAGATAGCAACTTTGCCATTTTTGATGGGATAGTTTTTAGTCATTGGTTCACTGTAAGTAGATGAAGCTTGAAAATACATCAGGCCTGGACGCAGTGAGTGAAACTTTAGCTTTCGCGAACCGAAGGAAAGCAATCACAAAGTTTATGATAGCTTGATATTCTGTTACATGGTAAAGTTTATTTGCGCCGACCTACTTACTTCTATTCTCCAATCTCAACTCGCCGCACTCCCAATCCCGATCGCCCGTTTGGGAGCAAACACCCATTTTCGACGATCGCACCGGTGAAAGGATCGTCTAATAAATTTAAGTGACTGTCCAAATCCAAATAGTCAGCTAGCGGTGAAAGTTGTGCTGCTGCTGTATTTGCGATCGCGCTATCTGAATAGCAGCCGAACATTACTTGCAAATTGCAGGCTTTTGCGGTGTGAATCATCCGCATTGCTTCAGTCACTCCGCCTGACTTCATCATTTTGATATTGATGCCGTGGACGCAGTGCGCTAACTTGGGTATATCGGAACTATTAAAGCAACTTTCATCAGCAAAAATCGGCAGGCGCGATTGACGGTACAGTTCTGAGAATTCATCCATATCGGCGACGGGTGAAAGCGGCTGTTCTACATAATTTATATTGTATTTTTCCAGCCAGCGACACATTTCGATCGCGCTGGTCAAACTCCAACCGCCGTTAGCATCTACACTGATTTTAAGGTTAGCTGGTGCTTCGTCTAGCACTGCTATTAACATAGCTTTGTCGGCTTCGATTCCTGCGGGATTTCCTAATTTAACCTTAACGGCGCGGTATTTGATGGTTGCTGGAGCTGTCGCATCTTTCCCAAACCAATCGCGCACTCTTTCTCTTGCACCAGAGGGCGAATTAATGCCGATTGTGACGGAGGTGGGGACAATGCGCGATCGATCTAATCCCCACATTTTCCACAGGGGCAAGCCTGCTTTTTTGCCCAGCCAGTCGTGCATTGCCATGTCTATGCCGGCCCGGGCGGCTGAGGGTAAGTTTACCTCTGTTAATACTTGTTCGATTTTTTGGCGATCGAACGGAGTAAACTTTTCTAGCAGCGGTGCAACTTCCTGCAATGCGGCTAGCAGAAGTTCGGTAGTTTGGGGCCGAGAACCTGTGGAAAAGGGCGAAGCTTCTCCCCAGCCTTCGATTCCTTCATGTGCTAATTTTACCCATAAATTGGTACTTTGGGCTGTTGTACCGCGGCTGATGGTAAGCGCAAACCGCTTGCGGACAGTGAAAGTTTCAATTTGAACGTGCATTGTCAGTGATTGGTTATTTTTTGTAGATAAAAATCCGAGGTGGCGGATTGCGCCGCTATTGCCATTTTTTACTTTTTACTTTATAGTTTGATTTTCCTTGTTCTAGTTTATCAAAAACTTGATGAAATTCCTGATTTCTGTTTCGCCGAAGAGAGTTGCTTTCTCTCTCAGCATTTGGGTGCTCTTCTTTGCTGTTGCTGGTTGCATCGTACAAGTTCTCCGCTACGGTTTTAACTATCAACAACGCTGGATTAGTTTGTTTAACTTAGACAGAGAAATAAATTATCCTTCGTGGTACTCGTCATTTACTTTGCTCTTTTGCGCGATTTTGCTAGGTATTATTGCTAGTGCTAAGAAGAAGCAGGGCGATCGCTATTTTGGACACTGGAAAGCGCTGGGGTTCATCTTTGTATTTTTTTCGTTAGATGAAATTTTGAGTCTGCACGAAATATTAATTATTAACGACTTGCGAAAGGCACTGGATTTAGGGGGACTTTTTTACTTCATTTGGGTAATTCCGGGGGCGATTTTTGTTGTGGTTACTGGGCTGGCTTATCTCAAGTTTCTCCGGCACCTACCCGGGAAAACAAGGGATTTATTTTTACTGGCCGGCAGTATATATGTCGGTGGAGCACTTGGCATGGAAATGGTTTGTGGCTATTATGCAGATGCGGTAGGTCAGCGAAATTTGATCTACGGTTTGATGGCTTCTGTTGAGGAAATTTTGGAAATGGTAGGGGTGATCGTATTTATCTATGCCCTGCTGTCTTACATCGGTTCCCATCTTGAAACTATTGATTTGCGGTTGAAGATAGTGGATAATCCAGAGAGGTAAAACTGAGGATCGACCAACATTCTTAAGGAAATTGAAATCGCCGACTTTATGCCTATCTATTTCTACACTACTGGCAGCGAATACGGCTGTTTTTCTAATTTTTCCAGTCATGGATTCGAGTTAGACGGAGAATATTGGGCAACTACCGAACATTATTTTCAAGCGCAAAAGTTTCCCAAAACGGCTCATTGCGACCAAATTCGCCAAGCAAAAACGCCGAAAGATGCCGCAAAAATGGGACGCGATCGCTCTCGTCCCCTCCGCAAAGATTGGGAACAGGTCAAAGATGATATCATGCGAAAAGCCGTACTCCGCAAATTTGAAACTCATCCCGAAATTAGAGAAATTTTACTAGCTACTGGCGATGAGGAAATAGTCGAAAATTCCCCTATTGATTACTATTGGGGTTGCGGTAAAGATGGCAGCGGCAAAAATATGTTAGGCCAGATTTTAATGGAAGTAAGGGAAATATTGCGAAAACGCACGTTCGAGTAAAACCTAATTTAAATTTCCCATCATAAAGCAGGACTTGTTTAATAGTAAGTCCTGCCAGGCTCCTAAGCGAGCATTTTCTCAATTTTCTTAAACACGTTGACTCAAAAATCCCCCTGACAAACTGTCGAATTTTGTGCCAATCTCCTCAGGCTGTTCTGGTAGAGGGTTTAGCCTCTCCGAGAAGACTGCAAAGCAGGGGAAACGGTAAAAACCCTGCACCACATTTTGATTTCAACCACTACTGTCAACCCAAATTAACTTTTATCGTCGCAAGTACAGCATTTGTTGGCCAGTCGCCTCCCGGACACCGTTCTCCTTAGGTTGGCGATTCACAGGTCAAACAGCAAAACTCCTGTTCTGGTTAAAGTTTGTTTTTTTATTGATGCTGTATCTTTCTATTGTGGACGATTTATGGAAAGTGTTAGCTATTGTACAGAATTCTTTACATTTGTGATTTATTTGGATAAAATCGCGCCATTCTGTCGCAGTTGCTGTTGAATTTTGTTAAATTCTTTCTGTTCTGCGCTTAGCAAAGTATTGTCGATCGGCGATCGCATATCCCACTGCAATTCGGACAATAACAACAAACAGCCAGCCATAATTATTCCTGTGGTTAGATATTGCCAAGGTGCAACAAAACTTAATAGAGGGATGCTAAATAAATGAGTTAGCCCGATCAGGAGAAAAGTGCGCGATCGCAAACCGAGTCCCGTCAACAAATAGCCGATCGCACTCAACCCCAACCACAAATCACAAAGATGCAGCAACAAACTTCCCCAACCGGCAAAAATACTGCAATCCGTCACAACCAAACCAGTTATCATCAAAATCGCCCAAGAGTAAAGAATCCAGCTAACACGCTCGACTCTTACCCAAAACAAAGTCAAAACAGCCATTACCGCAGTACCAATTAGAGTCAAACTTGACCACAGAATCGCCTGAAAGCTCCAACTGATGGGGAAAAACTGAGCCGTAAAAAAAATCCCCCCTGTCACCAAACCCCAAAGCAGAAAAGTTTGGTCGATGCGGGTATAAAGTCCTGAGAAAAGAGTAATATTTCCGATTTGCCAGCGGAGTTGCAACAGGCCTTCGCGGTCTTGTACGTCGAGATGTTCCTGTTTGCAGCGGATTAGGGGTTCGGAGGCGTTGAAAAAGGTCATCCAGTGTTGGGGAAAGTATGAAGTTTTGTGTATTGTAACAAGTCTTAAGGAATATTTTTGAGATTTTTTCTTGGTCCCAGGCTCTGCCTGGGGACGCAGATTTGGAGGCTCTGCTTGCTGTTTTCCTCAGCAACCGAAGAGGCAGAAGGCTGCGTTAAGCTTTGGACTAACGCAGCCTTGAGGTTTGAGTTCAAGCAAGTCTCCAATTCTTATCTTTTGGAGAATAAATGAAGGCAACATTCACAATAATTGAGCCATCTTTTTTGCCTAGAGAGTAAATTTGCCACGTACCTGTGGGAACCTGTCGCAGATACGGTTTATTTTTCCTTAGCTGGTCGTAGATTGAGCTTTTTGAGCATTTGGTATATTGGGCGGCACGTTCAACACTGCAGCCCATTTCCACCAAAACTGCGATCGGCTGGGTGAACAGATTGAGCTGTTCGCTGTTATAATTAGTCATGACAATTCCTCGGTCTATATAGACCATAAACAACATCAGAGTGCTACTGGTTGCAGCCAGTGGCTCCCGAAAACTCATAAGCGATCGAAAGCGTCTCTAGTTACAGCTAGGGGCGCTTGTTTGCTTGTTAAGGGCAGTCTAACACTGCTTTGAGAAATATGCAAGAACATACGGTAAAACCACCGTATGAATTTAAAACCTATGGTAAGTTAGACTTACAAGCTGTAAAAGCCTTGTCTAACAACCTTTTTCTCGTTCCCAGGCTATGCCTGGGGACGCAGAGCCGGAGACTCTGCCTCCCGTGAGTCTTCAGACAAGCGAGGCGGAGCCTCTGGATATCGGTTCCCCGGCAGAGCGGGGAACCAGTTAAACCCAATAGATATTATGAAAAATACATTTATCTCTCGATTTACTCCTAGCTTGATGTCACCAGAAACCCTGGAAGCTATCTTAGTACAGCGTCACGCATTAGCCGAACGTTTAGTAGACCTAATTCGGGTTAGCGCCCTAACAGATAACAAGCATTTTAAACTACTAATTGGGCCGCGTGGCATTGGCAAAACGCACTTGGTTTCCCTGATTTATCATCGCGTAGCTAAGATGGAAGATTTGCAAGATAAATTGCTAATTGCGTGGCTGCAGGAAGAAGAATGGGGGATTGCGTCTTTTTTGGATTTATTGCGGGGAATATTCCGGGCAATTGCTAAAGAATATCCGGCAGCATATGAAGCTGAGTTACATGATGATGTTGAAAAGCTTTATGATTTGTCGCCAGAGCAAGCTGAATTTAAGGCGGCAGAATTGCTGAGAGACTTTGTTGGCAAGCGGGCGCTGTTGTTGATTGTCGAAAATTTAGAGGACGTGTTTAGCGGCTTGGGGGATTTCGGGCAGAAGCAGTTGAGGGCGTATATTCAAAATAATTCTTTTTTGACAATTTTGGCAACATCACAAAGCTTGTTTGATGGAGTCAAGCTCTCTAATAATCCTTTTTATGAGTTTTTTGATTTACATGAATTAGATGAGTTTAAGCTCGATGATGCTGTAGCTTTATTAAATCATATTGCCAAGTTTGAAGGGAATAGTGATTTAGCATCTTTTATTCAAAGTCCAACAGGGCGCGATCGCATTAAAGTTGTGCATTACCTTTCTGGTGGCAGTCCTCGCGTCTATATTGTTTTTTCGGCTTTTCTGATGACTCCTGAATCGCTCGATAAATTGGTAGAACCGTTTATGGAAATGCTGGATAGCCTCACGCCATACTATCAGGATCGGATGAAATATCTATCAAATCAGCAGCGAAAGATTGTTGACTTTTTGTGCGATCGAGGTGGTGCAGCACCAGTCAAACAAATTGCTAAACGCTGTTTTATCGAGCAGCGAACTGTATCTAGCCAACTTAAAGATTTGCGAGATAAGGGTTATGTCAAGACTGAGGAAATTGGACGGGAATCGTGGTATGAATTGCGGGAACCCTTGATGCGTTTTTGTCTGGAGGTAAAAAAGCAGCGCAATCAACCGATTCGATTAATTGTGGATTTTATTCGGGTTTGGTATACGCGGCAAGAGTTGCAGCAGCGATTGGGATTGAGGATGACGGATGTTGATTTGGCGGAGAAAGAAAGTCATTTTATGTATCGGCAAGGTTTGAAACCGATTCCACCTGATGCTGTGATGGAACGAGAATATTATACGCGGGCGCTTGAGGCTATTGAGAGAAATGAGGAAGACCCGCGTCTGAAGGCTTATTTTGATGAAATTGAAAATTGTTTTGAACAGAAAGACTATGTTTCGGCTTTAGAATATGCGGAAAAATTGGTAGCAAGTCGCGGCGAGGCAAGGGATTGGGGAGAAAAGGGACGCTGTTTAAATAGCCTGGAACGCTACGATGAAGCATTAGAATGTTTAGATAAGGCTATTGAAAGTGACTCCAATTATGCGAGGGCTTGGGCGAATCGAGGCGATGTACTCGAAAGTCTTAAACGCTATGAAGAAGCCTTAGAATCCTTTGATCGGGCGATCAAACTTGACGAGGATGATCCGTGGCATTGGGCTAAGCGAGGTTATCTACTCAACAACCTCAAACACTATGAAGAAGCCTTAGAATCCTTTGATCGGGCGATCGAACTTGACGAGGATGATCCGTGGGATTGGGCTAGCAGAGGCGATGTACTCGACAACCTCAAACGCTATGAAGAAGCTTTAGAATCTTACGATAGGGCGATCGAACTAGATGCCAATTATCAGTGGGCTTGGCGTATGCGAGGTGATGTACTCAACAACCTCGAACGCTATGAAGAAGCCTTAGTATCTTACGATTGGGCGCTCGAACTTGACGAGAATGATCCGTGGGCTTGGACTAATCGAGGCGATGTACTCAACAACCTCGAACGCTATGAAGAAGCCTTAGTATCTTACGATCGGGCGATCGAACTTGATGCCAATTATCAGTTGGTTTGGTTTCTTCGAGGTCTTTTACTCAACGACCTCGAACGCTATGAAGAAGCCTTAGTATCTTACGATCGGGCGATCAAACTTGATGCCAATAATAAGTTTGCTTGGAGGTGGCGAAGCTATTTACTCAACAACCTCAAACGCTATGAAGAAGCCTTAGTATCTTACGATCGGACGATCGAACTGGATCCCAATGATAAGTGGGATTGGGTTCAGCGAGGTCATGTACTCGACGACCTCAAACGCTATGAAGAAGCCTTAGTATCTTACGATCGGGCGATCGAACTTGACAGCAATTATGAGTGGGCTTGGTTTAGCCGAGGCTGGACGCTGGATAATCTCGGCCGCTATGAAGAAGCTTTAATATCTTGCGACAAAGTGATCGAACTGGGTTCTCAACATTCATCTGTCTTTTTCAACCGTGCCATTGCCATTCTCGGATTGAATCGCTGGGATGAAGGCATCGCCGCCTTAGACGACGCATTCCACCGCCTAGAACCAGGCGATGAAGCTGAGGCAGATGATGCCAAGTTAATTATCAAAAACCTATTCGCGATCGCCCACGCTCGAACGATAACTCAAACTCGTATCACCAGCCTAATTGCAGTTTACGAAAAACACGAATATCTCTCAGTCTTAGGACAGGGAATTGTGCGAAACATCCCCGCGCTAATGTCAGAAATGGTAAGCGACAAAGCCGCACGCACTTGGTTAGAATTGTGGCAAGAACTAACCAGCAAGTACGATGAATTCAAAATTCCCATCCGCCTGCTGAATGCGGCAGTCCGCTATAAGGAAACAAAGGGCGACAGACGAGTTTTGCTAGAACTCCCCATAGAAGAACGCAATTTATTAGAACCATTGGTGTCAACAAAACCCGAATAAGTAAAACAGGACTTACGCACTCCCACAAAGAAACCGGGTTTTTTACCTAATCTTCGAGTACGAACGAAGTATTTTCGTAAAAAAACCCGGTTTCTGGGCCCCATGCGTAAGTCCTATAAAATAGATATAAAATAGAAATTGATGCTGCTAGCAAAGGACTCATCCCCATGACCGCAACAATTCCAACTAAAACCTCAGCAGGAATCATCTACCCAGACAGCGACGGCAAACCCATGTCAGACAATACCAAACAGTTTGAACTAATTGTCACCATTCAAGGCGGAATAGATGCCTTATACAAAGACAACGAAAATGTCTTTGTAGCCGGTGATTTGCTGTGGTATCCCGTCGAAGGCGATAACAAAACTCGCCAAGCGCCTGATACGATGGTAGTGTTTGGCAGACCGAAAGGTTACAGAGGTTCCTACCAACAGTGGCTTGAAGATAATATCGCCCCGCAAGTTGTGTTTGAAATCCTCTCGCCTGGAAATCGAATCGGAGCACTGTTTAAGCTGTTTAATTTCTACCAGGATTATGGAGTCGAAGAATATTATGTCTACAGTCCAGAGGATAATGAATTAATTGGTTGGCTGCGTTCTGATGGAAAACTCAACTATATTGAATTAATGGATGGTTGGGTGAGTCCGCGTTTGCAGATCCGTTTTCAAACTGCATCGGGAGACTTGGAAATTTATCGGCCTGATGGACAGAAGTTTTTGTCTTATGTGGAGTTGTCAAGACAACAGGAATCAGCACAGCGACAAATGGAACTAACACAGCAACAAATGGAACAAGAACGGCAAGATAAAGAGTTAGCACAGCAAAAAGCCGATCGCCTATCCGAGAAATTGCGAGAAATGGGCATCAATCCCGACGAAATTTGAACAAAAAAGACCGGGCGGTTAAAACCGGGTTATTTTCTTCCGTCCGCAGAGGCGGATATCGTTTGTATAGGCGCGATTTCAATCGCCGTCTTATCTTTGTTTGTATAGATGCGATTTCAATCGCCGTGATTTCTATTTTTTATTTTTAATCCTCAAACAACCTATAATAACTTGACCTATCAGCAAGCCGCCATGCAAAATCCCCGCCAAATAGCCTTTCTCGCACTCCGGGAAGTCCACCGCCGCGGTGCATTCGCAGATGCCGCACTCGATCGCGCTTTCGGCAATTCTCAACTCAACGACCTCGATCGGCGTTTAGTCACAGAATTAGTTTACGGTAGCGTCAGGAGAATGCGATCGATCGACTTCATCATCGACAAACTAGCAACAAAGAAATCCTCCCAACAACCGCCCGAACTCCGTACCCTCCTACATTTAGGGTTATATCAACTCGAATATCTCAACCAGATTCCCCCCTCCGCCGCCGTCAACACCACCGTTCAACTAGCAAAAGAAAACGGCTTTTCTGGACTCAGCAGTTTTGTCAACGGTTTGTTGCGCCAATACATCCGTTTAACAGATAACGGCTTAAACCCATTAACAGTTACTAATTATAAATCAACCGTTGAACGCCTAGGAATTTTGCACAGCTTCCCCGAATGGCTGGTAAAATTGTGGATCGAACAAATAGGCGAAACCGAAACCGAACAACTCTGTGAATGGTTCAACCAATCTCCCACAATTGACCTGAGAATCAATCCTTTAAAAAGCTCGATCGCCCAAATCGAAGCTGCCTTCCAAGCCCAAAACATTTCAATTAGCAGAATCCCCAACTTGCCACAAGCATTAAGACTAAATGGCAGCATCGGCGCAATCCAAAACCTCCCCGGATACAGCGAAGGTTGGTGGACAATCCAAGACAGCAGCGCTCAATTAGTCACCCATTTACTAGGGCCGCAGCCCGGGGAAACTATCATCGATGCCTGCGCCGCACCGGGGGGGAAAACCACCCACAGCGCCGAATTAATGCAGGATGAAGGCACTATTTATGCCTGCGACAAAACCGCCAGCAGACTCAAAAAACTTAAAGAAAATGCAGACAGACTCCAGATGAAATCGATTAAAATTCATACCGGAGACAGCCGCCATTTCCCAGAGTTTGTTAACCTCGCAGACAGAGTTTTACTAGACGCACCTTGTTCTGGCCTCGGAACCCTCCACCGCCGCGCCGACGCCCGCTGGCATCACACACCCGAAAACATTCAACAACAATCTCAACTGCAATCGGAATTGCTAGCAAAGGCAGCGACATTTGTCAAGCCCGGCGGCGTATTAGTTTACGCAACTTGCACAATTCATCCCTTGGAAAATGAAACAGTTATTCGATCGTTCTTAGACAGCAATCCTCACTGGCAAATAGAACCGCCAACAATTGATTTACCCGTACAGCCATCACCCGAAGGATGGGTGAAAGTTTGGCCGCACAGACATCACATGGACGGCTTTTTTATGCTGAGGCTAAAGCACTTGAAAAAGCAGTAAAGTCCTTACTCCAAACCGATAGTTTAATATCCCGGTTCTTGATAAGCAGGTTCTTCATAAGCAGGCTCTTGATAAGCCGGCTCTTGATAAGCAGGTTCTTCATAAGCAGGCTCTTGATAAGCCGGCTCTTGCGGTGGGTAATACTTCGGTTCAGGATTAGGATTGTAAGGTACGATCGCACCATCCTCATTCACAATCATCCCCCGAATAATCCTCTTAGGCTCCACCGGTTTCGCCTTAATACTGCCTTTGCGGCCCTCTAACTCCGGCAACTTCGGAAACTTCTCTATCGGCATTCCCTTAACAACTTGACTCATAAAATCGCGCCAATTATAGGCCGCCGTACCGCTAGTTCCCCAGGTGGGATAATTGTCATCATTCCCCAGCCAAACGCCAGTCACCACCTGCGGAATGTAACCAATAAACCACAAATCCCGCACGTTTTCCGAAGTACCAGTTTTGCCTGCTACAGCGCGATCGTTTAAAGCAGCAGGTGCCCCCGTACCCTCTTGCACAACGCCCTCCAACATCCAAGTCGTAATCGCAGCACTATCCTTATCCAAAACCCGTTTCGGTTTAAATTTAGCCTGATAAATCACATCTCCCCGCTGATTAATCACCCGCTTAATTCCGTGGGCTTCAATAAAATTCCCTTGGGCGGCTAAAGTACCGTAAGCATTAGTTAACTCCAGCAAATTCACCTCTGAAGAACCCAAAGCCAGGGAATAAATCGGACTCAATTTAGACTTAATCCCCATATCGTTGGCTAATTTTATCGCCGGTTCAAACCCCACATCCATCAACACCTTCACAGCTACGACATTCACCGAGCTCGTCAAAGCATCAGAGATCGATCGCCAACCGCTAAATTTTTTGCCATAATTATTCGGTTGATAGCCGTCGATAATAATTGGTTCGTCTTCGTAACTGTCATAGGGAGAAAAACCAGCCGCCATCGCTGCTGCATAAACCAAGCCTTTAAACGTCGATCCGGGCTGTCGCAAAGCCTGCGTAGCACGGTTAAATTGACTTTCCTTAAAATTTCCACCTCCTACCAGCGCCTTAACTTCCCCGGTCTTAGTGTCCATAGAAACTAAAGCGGCTTGTTCAAAACCCTGACGGCGGCCATCAACTTCGATCGCATCTTTAACCACCTTTTCCGCTATTTTCTGCCACTTCAAATCCACCGTCGTCTCGACAGTCAAACCGCCCGCTTCCAAAGCATCCTGAGAAACATAGCGCGGCAATTCCTTCCGAATGTAACTAGCAAAATAAGGCGCCACTACATTAAATCGCTTCGGCGGACTTGGTTTAACCGCTATAGGTTCCGCCATTGCCTCCTTCGCCTGAACCTCTGTAATTACCTTCGCTTCCTGCATTTCTTGTAGCACAAGATTGCGGCGTTTCTTAGCCATATCCGGATTAACTAAAGGCGAATATTCGCTCGGTGCCGGCGGCAAACCCGCCAAAGTTGCCATCTCTGCCAAAGTTAATTTATCGACTGTTTTGCTAAAGAAAACCAAAGCTGCATCTGCCACTCCGTAGGCATCCGAACCCAAATAAACCAGATTTAAATATCTTTCTAAAACTTGGTCTTTACTCAACTCCCGCTCTATTTTCTGAGCTAAAAGAGCTTCCCGAACTTTCCGCCTAATACTTCTTTCCTGATTAAGAAAAACCACCCGAGCCAATTGTTGCGTAATTGTACTGCCGCCCTGCACTAAATCTCTCGCTACCAAATTAGAAACAATCGATCGCACAATACCTTGATAATCCACCCCGCGATGTTTGTAAAAACGGCGGTCTTCTATGGCAATAAAAGCTTGAACCAACTGTTCAGGAATTTCTTTAAGTTTCAGTTTATCTCTAGTTGCAGGCCCCGACTGCAACAAAATCGTATTATCTGCCGCCTTAATTGTCAGCGTTCCGTCGCGGTTAAACGCTGACAAATCGTTAACATCCGGCAAACCTTTGTTTAAGGTATACAAAATCCATAAACCGTAGATTAAAGCGCCCCCGCCTATACTGGCAACACCTAAACTTATCCAAAATCTAGGCGGGCGGGAGATCCGTTTTTTAGTATTTTCCTGCGGTGCGCTATTTTCCTGTAGTGCCGTATTTCTCGGGAGTTCGGTGTTCTGCGATTCGCTATTTTCAGGCAATTCGCTACTATCCGATTTTTGGGGTGATTTAGTTCCCAGCAAACTTGATCCCGGCCGCAACAATTCTTTTCCCTTGGTTTGCAAGCTGGTAACTTGAGGTTCAATTTCCAACCAAGCAATTAAGCGCTTCAACCCTTCCCACTCGCGCTTGACTATTGGATATCTATCGTATTCTGGTTCTAAATATTCTGATTCTAAATATTCTGATTCTAATTCCGACTCTTCTAGAGGTGCAGCCTCTTCTGATACCACATACTCCGATCTTTCCGCCGTTGTCCCTCTATAAAATTCCGCCTCCGATTTCGGCGAGTTGAGCTTATTGCCCTTCGCAGGCTTCGGCGGTTCTCGATCGGAATTACCGCTTATTGCGTTAGTGACTTTGCTCAATGTATCTTTGATATTTGAGAAAAATTCTGCCACGTTCAGACCTTCAAACCTCATCAAGTCCGATTAAAAATTAAAAATTTAAAAAGCTAGCATTCTTAAATTCTTAATTTTTAATTCGACATTTTTTATTGAATAACACGCTGCCTTGAATTAGATTTTTTGAATTAAAAACTTTTTAATTCAAAACTCCAAATTCAAAACTTTTCTTAACGCTGCAGAGCTTGGTATTTTTTTGAGAAGTGAATTATATTTTTTGTCTTCAAAATTTTTTAACTCAAACCTCAAAACTCTGCTTAACTCGCATGACCCAGTGCCAAGGCTGCTACCAGCATACCCAAAACCAGGAAAGGCTGAGCACTTGCCTGATATTTAACATCATTTTCCAGGGGATTACGCAAAAAGTACATATCCTGAAAAGTAATTTGGGGAATTATCAGCAGTAGCAGAATGACAGCGTAAAGGTTTTGGTGGATGCTGATCAGGTAGCCTGCAATCCCAGCTTGAAATATGTCGATCATCAACACGCAAATCCAAGCTGCGGTGCTAATGCCAAACATCACTGGCAAAGATTTTAACCCTAATTGCCGATCGCCTTCCACACTTTTGAAATCATTGACGATCGCAATCCCCAGCCCTGCCAAACTATAAAACAGGGTCAAGATCATAATGGTGGGATCTAGTGTACCAAACAAAGCTTGACCAGCCCACCAAGGCAGGGCAATGTAGCTAGCACCCAGGGCATAATTTCCCAACCAGCCATTCTGCTTGAGTTTCAGCGGGGGCGCAGAGTAGATATAAGCTAGAAACGCGCCGCCGAGAGTCAAAACCGTCATTATTGGGAATTCATGACCCGCCCACAAGTCTAGAGCATAAGCCACCCCAATGCCAGCCGCTAATAATACCAAAATTTGCGTTACTACTTGGGGAATCGAGATAATACCGGAGGGAATCGGACGGTAGGGCTCGTTGATGGCGTCGATGTCGCGATCGTAAAAATCGTTCAAAGTTTGAGTGTACCCGGTCAGCAACGGCCCTGACATCAACATACAAGCTGCTGCGATCAAGAAATTCTCTAGGTTCCAAACATAGTTTCCAGAAGACGCCGCCCCGCACACCACGCCCCAAATTAGGGGAATCCAGGTAATCGGTTTCATCAATTGCAAGCGAATCTTCCAGATGGAAGTTTCCCCGGTAGCGGCCCCTTTCATGCCCAACAGTTGCCTAGTTTTGGCACTGCGGTTTTCGGTAGCAGCACTTTCCGGTGCTGCTTCTGGGGAGATTTGGGATGGAGGAGAGTCAGACATAATTTGATGTTAGCGGTACTGCTACTATTGTGTCGTTTTGCATTTCAATAATAATTCAGATAGCTTACCACTGATATTTAAGGCAGATTCTTGAAAACTTACCCTGGTTTGGAGTTGATGCTAGGGAAAAGTACGAGTTTCACAATATATTCAAATATCATTATTTTTCGTAAATGTCAAGAGGATAAATACTTTTTTTATAATTTCGCTGAGCCCGCCTGCTGGGGGAGATTTTTGCCAGCAGGTGCATTTAATGTCAATTACCAGGAGGCGATCAAGTTTTTTGCCATACTACCCTTGAATCATCTCATCTGGCAGAAAATCAATCCATTTTAGATTTTATATTTTAGATTTTAGAAATGTTACCGCTTCTTTGATCCAGTTTAAATTGCCATTTAAGCAAGTGCAGGAGAATTACCACCAGATTACTCTCTCAACTCCGGCTTTCACTTGGCCCCATGTCTTCTATTTCTGCAATCAGATTTTCCCAGTTAATGTTTTAAAAGTCGCGAACCCGCAACTTTTCCACAGTGGTTTCCCTCCATCTCAGGTAATATGTATCATACAAGTTTTGTCGGTCAACTTCTAATTTTGTTGGCATAAGCGGTTGGTGCTAACAACGGCAAATTAACAAATATGGCGATAGGAATCAAAAGGCAGTCCCGTCCGTCGCTTGACTTCGACAACTGATTTGTAAGCGCCTTTTCTCTGCCTTTCTCTAACTATTTTTTCCGCAACATATCGATCTAAACCGCTGGCGATTAACTCTTCCGGCGAAAGAATATTTAACCGTTTCCAAGTAAACTGCGATTCTTTTTGATAATTGTAGCTGAAGCAAATCATCGGGGCGATTCGTCTGACGTGACTTTCGGGAACTCCGGCTATTTGTGATAACTCTTCGGCGTAGGTAAAAATGTAGCCTTCGTTTTGCAAAGATTCAATATCGTTGGCGTAGACGATCGGCAAACCCAAGATTCTGACCATATCGTCTTTGGTACACTCGTTAATATCTATTTTGCCGCGCACGTTTGCCAGTTCTTCGGCATTCGTCGCACTCGCCGGAACCAGTAAACCTCTGGGTGCGGTTTTGATCAGATAGCGCTTTTTCAAACTAAAAGCAGTGACAATTTGAGCAATCCACACGATTGTACCCAAATTAGTTGAAGAAGATACCGCTAGTGCTGCTAAAGTAATGCCAACACCCCATCCCATCCAACTACGAATATTTGACTTTTGGCCTGCATAGGCGATCGCCAATCCGCCGAAATAGGGAATAAAAGCATACCACACCCAGTTTGGAGTTTGACGCAGCCAGTATAAATCTTGAGACACTTTAATTTTATCCTTAAATAGTTGTGTTCTCACACTTTCTTATGTCACTCCCACTTTCTTAATAGTGGGCTTTCTTCTTCCTTCTTCCTGACATCCGTTACATCCGTTACAAAATCCGTTGCCGAACTTCCTTCTTAATTACAATTCTCGCAGCAATTTTTGGCGTTTTTCTTCATATTCTTCGGCGGTAATTGCGCCCATATCGTAAAGTTTTTTCAATTCGCCGATCGCCCCAGTAACATCTTTTGCCGATCTGAGGACATACCCAGATGGCAACGTTGCGCCATTGTACTGTACCTGAAAAGCTTGTTCCGACATCAGCAGCAGCCCGAGAAAATCGAAAAATCCGAGTACGAACGGAATGAATGTCCAAGAAAATAGAAAGTATAATACCCCTGCTAAGTTATTGCCCAAATAAAATTTGTGAATTCCGAAAGGGCCTACCAATAAAGCTAACAAAACTGCTACGCTTTTATCTTTTTTTACCATTTTTCCTTTCCCCATTTTTTTTAACTTCCGCGATCGACCTTTAACTCTCGACCTTTAAAGAGCGAGCTAAGTAATCTTACTAATTTTTACTCATTTATTTGGGTTTTTGCGAAACTTAGACATCGCAAAATACAGCAGAACTATACCGACTTGAGCCTGTAGAATCACCAAGTAGCCTCTCAAGAAATAATTGAGTTCGCTGCCTGAATTAAGAGAAAATATTAAAACGCCCAAGGCTGCGTAGGGTGCGAAACGCATCCAACTCGGCGTTCCCTCTAACTTGCGGCTGTTCAAATTGCTCATTGGTTTAAGCCTCATCCTAAATTAAAATTTAGCTATAAATTAGCCGGATTGTCAACTTCCGTTTGGTGCGATCGCCCGGGTGAGTCTTTCAATCATCAGCCGACAAGATATTACTTCCATGTTAAACCCTGTTTTTCCGCTCAAGTAAGGAACCGGGGCCCGTCGAGCTGGAGCTGTGGCTGATATTACAGGTTAGGGTGAAGCCGCCCCTAATGAAATTCCGGTTATTTTACCGGACTACATATCAGGGGCGCACCGAGCACCCTACTGCTGTTTTTGGCAAGAGTCGATCGCCCGCACGAAAACTGTCAAAAAAACTCGGTTAATTCACAATTATTAACAACCGTCCGAATTAACTTGCGCCGCCGCCCAAAAGAAACAGACTCAGGAGAGTACCGCTGTTCCAAAGACTGTGGAGAAGCATAGGAGCAAGGAGATTGCGAGATCGCGTGTACACAAACCCCAAAACCGCACCCAAAGTCGCCAAAGGCAGAATCTCCGAGACACTCAAGTGAGCCACAGCAAACAAGAAAGCAGAAGCTGCGATCGCCCCCCAAACAGGCAAATAGCGAGTCAGAGAAGGCAGCAGAAAGCCCCGAAACACGATTTCCTCAAAAACCGGAGCCGCGAGCGCAGCAGTGCCGAAAAACACCACCAAAGCCACGTTGTCCCTACCTTCGAGAACGATCGGCAAAATAGGATTACTGCCACCTTGTCCCTGCCACAATTGCTGATTGATCAGCGACACCAAAACTACCAAAGGCAAAGCAACAAAATAGCCGCCAAAACCCCACAAAAACCAACTTCCCCGCCAATTAATCCGAAACCAACCTTCCGGCAAAGGCAAAAAAGATTTGACCGAAAAATACAGTACCGAAAGCCCCCCACTCGACAGCAACAAATAAGTAGCAAAGATATAAAAAGCCTTGTCGCGCGGGTTAAAAGTAGCTGGATTGAGTTTTAAAACAGCCAGAGAAACTGGCAGTAACAAATAGGGAATCAAGATTTGGCCGACAAAGAAAAAGCCGACCACAAGTACCTGCCAAACAATCTCGCCGTCCCAAGGCACATCCCAAGTCAAGCTCGCATTTCGCGCCAAAACCGGGCCGGAACCTGCTGTATCTAACTGCTTCCGCTGCAACAACCACTGCACGGTCAAACCAACCAGCAAAACCGTGCCAATACAAAGTGCGATCGCCGGAACGCCAACTATAATTGCCAACTTTTCTACAGCTTGCTCTGCCGTTACTTGCTCTGCTGCTTGCAGCGCCGCCAGCTCTTTAGAACGTTCTTGCAACTTGTAAAGTTGAGCGAGAGCGCGATAGCGAAACCAGCCATCCAAAGACTTTTGAATGCGCGGCTCGGCATCCGGCAGCAGTTGAGCCGGATTGCTCCAAATTCCCGTTAAAACTTGAGCAGTTACCACCGAAGAATCGTCATCACTTTTAGTTTTGTAGCGCTCAACTAAATTTTTCCAAGTTTGGAGAGCTGCCTCAGTTTTGCCACTGCTTGCCTGCAAAATTCCCAATCGCAAGTCAAGTTCGTTTAGCAGCGCTGACTGTTGCTTAATCGACTCGGACGCCGCCTTATTTTGAGCTAAATTCAGAGTATTATCAGCCGACTTGGAGGCGATAGCAGACTGAATTACTTTAACTTGTGATTGAGTTGTTTCGAGAGTTTTGCGAGTCGAGTCTCGCGCTTCTTGATATTGCGTCAAAGCCGTATTTAAAGGATCTGCACCGACAATATTGTTGCGCGCCGAACTTAAATTAGCACTCTGATTATTTTCTCCTTGCCACTCCGAGGCGTGCAGCAGCAAATTTGTCTGGTAGAGTTCCAGCCGGCTTTGAATTTGTGGCTGATTCCAACTAGCAAGTAAAGATAAACCGACCAGGGCGATCGCGATCGCCGTTAAAATACCTAAAATAACCCGCTTCAGTGTCATTCCTCGTTTTCCGTCCCGCGCGAATCCGTGGCTAAGTCTTTTCCGTCTCTAATCATAGGCGTTTGCAGCCGAGAGTATCCCGACAACTGGTAAAATTTCACTGGCTCATCTTTTTGACTCGCCTCGCACCCGAAGACTGGGTAAGGCGTGCACCGCGCACCCGAAGTGCGGTAACAGGCTAAATCTAAAATCTAAAATCTAAAATCTAAAATCGAATGACTCGCATTATCTTAGTCCGTCACGGCAAAAGCACTTACAATCAAGAACGCCGCATCCAAGGCCGCCTCGATAAATCAATTTTGACAGAAGCAGGCCGCAGCGCCGCCCTGCAAGTAGGCGACACACTCAGCAGTATCGCCTTTGATGCCGCCTATACCAGTCCTCTACAACGAGCCAAAGAAACAGCGGAAATCATCCTGTCGCGCTTGACAAATCCGCCACAACTCCAACCAACTGATAATTTGATGGAAATCGATTTGCCTCTGTGGGAAGGAATGCTGCGCCAAGATGCGATCGACAAATTCCCCGAAGCATATCAGCAGTGGCAAAGACAGCCAGACAAATTTTCCATGAAACTGCCATCTGTGGATGGCGAAATCGAACACTTCCCCGTATTGGCAATTTTTGCTAACGCCCGTCATTTTTGGCAAGAACTTTTATCGCGCCACCGGGACGGCACAATTCTAGTAGTAGGTCATAACGGAATCAACCGCGCTCTCATAGCTACAGCATCAGAAATTAACCCGAATTACTACCAATCTATTCAGCAGTCAAATTGCGGCATTAGCGTCCTTAATTTTGGATATTCCCCTGTTACCACCGACGAGCCAGGAGAGCCAAAAAAGAAAGTTCCGGTTCAATTAGAATCCCTGAATTTAACTTCCCATACCGGGGAAATTTTTCCCAAACCGAGAGACGGACACCAAGGCCCGCGCTTGTTGCTGGTGCGTCACGGCGAAACCGACTGGAATAAAGCAGGTAAATTTCAAGGGCAGATTGACGTGCCTCTCAACGATAACGGCCGCGAACAATCCCGGCGGGCGGCAGAATTTCTCAAGGATGTAAAATTAGATTTTGCTATTAGCAGTTCGATGCTGCGCCCGAAAGAAACTGCGGAAATTATTCTCAAATATCACGGCGGTTTGCAACTGGAACTGCGCGATGAGTTGAGAGAAATCAGCCACGGACTTTGGGAAGGAAAATTTGAATCGGAAATCGAACAATCCTATCCGGGTTTGCTACAGGAATGGAAAACATCTCCTGAAACAGTCCAAATGCCCGAAGGAGAGAATTTGCAGCAAGTTTGGCAGAGAGCGATCGCATCTTGGCGAGAAATCGTACAATCTGTTTCTGGTACTGGGATTGTCGTTGCTCACGATGCCATTAACAAAGCGATTCTCTGCCATCTATTCGGTTTGGAACCCGAACATTTCTGGAAATTCAAACAAGGAAACGGAGCCGTTAGCGTGATTGATTATCCCCACGGCCCCGATGGTTTGCCGGTATTGCAGGCAATGAATGTCACAACTCATTTGAGCGGCGGCGTTTTTGACAAAACAGCAGCCGGAGCACTGTAATCGGTAAAGTGCTGGGGGCGAACTCGTAGCGGAAGGAACGCCCACCGCTACGCTTCGCCCGCCTGAAAAATGTTTGAATTTTTATAGCAACCGCGCCCGACGCTTAGGAAGTTCTTAATTCCTGAAACTAATGCGGTGGATTGCTTCTTCCTTCTTCCTTCTTCCTTCTTCCTTCTGTTATATGAGCCGCGAACTGCTACAAAATGTACGGGTGCTAGATCCAGTTTCAGGGAGCGATCGCATCGCTGATATTCTGATTACTGAAGGTGATATCAAAGCAGTTGAGGAAAAAATTGCTGAGTTTCCCTCAGACACGGAAGTGCGGGATTGCCGGGGACTGATTTTGGGGCCGGGGTTAACTGATATCTACAGTCACAGCGGAGAACCGGGTTTTGAGGATCGGGAAACCCTGGAATCTTTGATGCAGGCTGCAGCGGCTGGGGGTTTTACGCGAGTGGCGATTTTGCCGGATACCTCGCCACCTGTTGACAATTTGGCCAGTTTAGCTTTGTTGCAGCAACATATCCGCAATTTGTCGCCCGGGCTGCCCCGCTTGTATTTTTGGGGCGCGCTGACAGCGGGCGTTAAAGGGCAGCAGATGGCTGAGTTGGGCGAGCTGGCCTCCTGTGCAGTGGTGGGTTTTGCGGACGGTTCGCCGCTGTCTAATCCGGCTCTGGTGAGGCGTTTGCTTGAGTATATCCAGCCTTTGGGCAAGTCTGTGGCTTTGTGGCCGTGCGATCGAACTTTGGCAGGAAAGGGCGCGGCGCGGGAGGGTGCGGTGTCGGTGCGGTTGGGTTTACCAGGAATTCCGGCGAGTGCGGAAACTTCGGCTTTGGCGGCAATCTTGGAGTTGGTGGCATCTGCGGGCACTCCGGTACACATTATGCGCGTTTCTACAGCGCGCAGCGTGGAATTGATTCGGGATGCGAAGGCGCGGGGTTTGCCCGTGACTGCGAGTGTGACTTGGATGCACTTGCTGTTGAATGTCGGGGCAATTTCAGGCAACTCTAAAGATTCCGGCGGAAAAAATGCTCTGACTGCTTCGTTGGCCTACGATCCGAATTTACGCCTAGAACCGCCGTTGGGCAATCTCAGCGACCAATTAGCGTTGATTCAAGCTGTGAAAGATGGGGTAATTGATGCGATCGCGATCGACCACAACCCGCATACTTATGAGGAGAAAACTGTGGCTTTTGCTGATAGTCCACCCGGGGCGATCGGCTTGGAATTAGCTTTGCCGTTACTATGGCACGGACTGGTAGAAACTGGCGATTTTTCGGCTTTAGAACTGTGGCGAGTTTTGAGTACCCTGCCGGCCGTTTGTCTCGGACAAGCCCCCGCCACGGTTGCACCGGGAGCCTCTGCTGAGCTGATTTTGTTCGACCCGCAAATGAGTTGGACTGTTGACGGGTCAAGTCTGAAGTCGCGATCGGCAAATACGCCTTGGTTAGGACAGCAATTAGCGGGAAAAGTTGTGCAAAGCTGGATTTATTGACCCTTGCGATTGAAATTCATCTGTTGTAGAACAGGCATCTTGCCTGTTTCTCAAAGTAGAACAGGCATCTTGCCTGTTTCTGGGAATGCTGGATCAGGTGACTCAGAAAAGAAGATAAATACATGATTGCTGCTTTTGATTCGTGGAAGTCCCCACCGCAAAACCTGACATTGGATCTGGGCGAAATTCATGTTTGGCGCGTCTCTCTGGCTCAAACAGAATCTTGCTTGCAGAGTTTACAACAGACTCTCTCTACAGACGAGCGGACAAAAGCCGAGGGTTTTCACTTTCCCAAAGGTCGATCGCAATTTATTGTGAGTCGTGGCGCACTCAGAGCGATTCTGAGTCGCTATCTTAACATAAATTCTCACATTTTGCGTTTTGAGTACAATCCCTACGGCAAACCCTCTCTCATCGTCGCCCAAGGGGGACATACCCTGCATTTCAATTTGTCTCACTCAGGGAACATGGCTCTAATTGCGATTACCAAAATTCGAGATATTGGTGTCGATATTGAAAGCATAAATCCCAACTTTCCTTGCCGGGAAATTGCGGAAAAGTTTTTTTCACCCTTAGAAAATTCTGTGTTGCTTTCGCTTCCAGAACATCTTCAATCCCGCGCGTTTTTCACCTGCTGGACTCGCAAAGAAGCCTACATTAAGGCAGTTGGTAAAGGACTTTCTATACCCCTGAATCAGTTTGATGTCAGCCTCGCACCAGGAGAACCTGCCGCGCTGTTAAATGTTGAAGATAACCCCGAAGAAGCATCGAGATGGTCTTTAATCGAATTAATTCCGAGTTCAGATATGGTGGCGGCTGTTGCGGTTGCAGGAGATTGCTCGAAACTTCATTGTTGGCAGTGGACGGGGGAGTTTTGATTTATACTGAGATGTTGCACCATTATCAATAAGTTTTTTATGAACAGGCTTTTCGGCCTGTTCCACAAGAAAATTCACTCTTTGTGGAACAGACCGAAAAGCCTGTTCTTGAGAATGGTGCAAGAGGTGAGTTTATACCGATCGCCCAGGGTAAAAGACAACGGCAACTGTCGCTGGAATAGCTCTATTGGTTGCACCTCCAAGCTATTGTATTGCACACCCTCCATAGACCAATAAGGAGATAACATTTTTTTGTCCTTATTTGTCTATTCGACTGCAATTTGTCACTCTACAACTGATTTAATAATTTAACCAAATCGATAGCCGAACCCGCGTACCGTAATGATATATTCCGGTTGGGCTGGATCTATTTCCAACTTTTCGCGCAGCCAGCGGATGTGAACGTCAACTGTTTTGCTGTCTCCGATAAAATCTTGACCCCAAATTTTTTCCAACAACTGATCGCGAGACCAAACTCGCCGGGGATAACTCATAAATAGTTCTAGTAAGCGAAACTGTTTAGGAGAAAATTTCACTTCCAGACCACGAACCAACACGCGGCACTCTTCAGGATACAGAGTTATGCTCTTATATTGCAGCGTCCTCGGTTCCGGTAACCTACTGAGGCGCTGGCGCCGCATCAGCGCCCGACAGCGAGCGATAAACTCCCGCATTCCAAAAGGCTTGGTCAGATAATCATCCGATCCGGCTTCTAGGTAAAAAGCGCAATTGTTGGCACTTCCTCTAGCACCGATAATCAAAATAGGGACGGGATTTCCTTGATGCCGTAACATTCGACACAGATCCAAACCGTTAATTGAATCCATAATTAACAGGTTAAAGGCAAATTCACCGTGGTATGACGAAGAAGCCTGTACAGAAGGCAGAGCGTTGCGCCCGTCGCTAGTAACCACCACCTCATAGCCCTGTTCTTTAAGGGCTAAAGCTAGCATTTCCCGCAACAGATCTTCACCTTCCAATAACAAGATACGGCCGGCTTGTCCAACAGCCAACCTTGAAGGACTTTCGCTTAATTCAGCAGAAGACATAAATATCAGTGGGAGTGATGTTTGTATGTGGCTAGCGCGAGGTACCTTCTTCAGTAGCTGAGGCACTCTCGCGCTGCGATCGCTTGTACGATCGCCATTTGTTCAATCGCTTAGAATCCTTCGCCAGTCCATCCCACAGACACGCGCTCGACCTTTGCTACTTGCTCATGCAAGGAATACAGCCGTAGAGCAGTTGCCGGAACCGCGCTGTCTGCCTGCGTCCAGGCCACAGAAGTCTGGTCATTTTTCGGGGTCGGTGTTAAATTCATAAAACATTGCCCGCTGTTAATTGACCACGTAACACCCAATCTAGAAGGATATGCTTGTTATACTACTCTTAAAAGGTTATTAAAAGGTAAAGTTTTGGCCATCAAGTGGTTAAATTATTAACGTTAAGTAATATAACGGTAAAGTTGCGAGCGCACTTTAGAGCTTTTTTTAAGAATACAATAATAAGTTGGTCGAAATTCCTTTTTCTTCCCGTGCCGGCTACGATCGACGATAGCAAGTAAAAATTCTGTAGACTGCCTATCATGTTGCTACATTTGAGTACCTGGCCCGAGGTAGAAGCTTATCTCGAAAGCTCGCGAGGTATAATTATCCCGATCGGCTCCACCGAACAGCACGGGCCCACCGGCTTGATCGGGACTGACGCCATTGCTGCCAAGGCGATCGCCGGCGGTGTCGGCGAAGCTGCCAATGCCTTAATCGGCCCGACAATTAATGTAGGGATGGCCTTGCACCACACCAGCTTTCCCGGCACAATCAGCCTCCGACCACAGACCCTGATACTGGTAATCAGGGATTACATCACATCTTTGGCAAAAGCGGGATTTGAGAAATATTTTTTCATCAACGGTCACGGCGGCAACATTGCCACGATGAAAGCAGCATTTTCCGAGACTTACGCGCATTTGTCTGACTTGAATTTACCGAATGCCGATCGAATCCAGTGTCAAATCGGCAACTGGTTCATGTGCGGTTCCGTATACAAACTAGCAAAAGAATTATACGGAAACCAAGAAGGTTCCCACGCCACCCCCAGCGAAATCGCCTTAACCCAGTACCTTTATCCAGAAGCAATTAAGCAAGCTCCGCTTTCGGAAGAAGTCGCTTCCGGGCACAAAATTTTCGGTGGTGCTGACTTCCGCCGCCGATTTCCCGACGGGAGAATGGGTTCAAATCCGGGCTTAGCAACCCCCGAACAAGGTCAGCAGTTTTACGAATTAGCAGTCAAAGAATTGACTAACAATTATTTGGAGTTTGTAAGTTCCGATTAACGTTTTTAATTCTAGTTACCCGGAAACTCCTGGTAACGAGTAAAAATCTCAAACTCTTCTATATTTTACGCTTATGAGTGAGTCAGCGACATGATATTTCATATAAATTCCGGCTGCACCGGAATGATATCAAACCCTTGCTTCATTCGGCGGGCATAAAGTCGAATCCCGAGGCCAACCACTAATTCGCGCAATTTTCATTTTTTTGACTCACAGTCAACAGTCAACAATCACGGACGCTGCAACCGGAATCGATATCATCTATCTAAGAAAGGGTATATCTCCCGATTAACCACCGGGAGAATATCAAAACTATTCCACAATCCAAGGAGTTAAACAAGGTGTCCAAGCACTCAATTCTTCTTCCTTGAACCAAAGGCTAATTTCCGCACGGGCAGTCTCGACAGCATCAGAACCGTGAATCAGATTACGGCCGACATTGACAGCAAAATCGCCCCGAATTGTCGCTGGTTCTGCATTCAGAGGATTCGTGGCGCCAATGATTTTTCTCGCCGACGCCACAACGCCGTCGCCTTCCCAAACCATCGCCACTACAGGGCCTGAAGTGATAAAGTTTACCAATCCAGCAAAAAATGGTTTTTCTTTGTGAACATCATAATGTTGTTCCGCTAGTTCTCGACTCGCCGTCATTAGCTTCATACCAACTAGCTTAAAGCCCTTGGCTTCAAAACGACCGATAATTTCGCCGACGAGTCCGCGCTGTACGCCGTCGGGCTTAATCGCTAAAAAAGTCCGTTCCAAGATTAACTCCTATAATTGTGTTAACTGACCCAAAAGATAGAGTAACTCACAACGCACCTAAAGGCAATTCTGAGAATGGGAAATTGTCATTTGGAGGCTTATAGCCGCCCGAAGAAGCAATAAGGAATAAGAATAGGGAAGAGAAAAGAGGGAAGAAGCAATAAAAGCAAGGGTTAAAGAAACCGGGTTTGTCAGAAAATTTTTTGTTGAGCAGCTATGAATCTCCGAAGAAATCTGGTTTCGAGACTTCTATGCGTCTAGGACTGATTTGCATGGATCACCGCGATTTTGTAAAAGGCATTTTTTAGCAGTGCGAACAGGATGCTCACTTGCCCATAGAAGTTAATCATCCTTTAAATTATCGGTAAATAATCAAACTCTTGTGGGGTGGCTTTGAGCAACGCCTGAAATATGCAATCTAAATTTAGAACATTTTATCTCTAGGCAACAAGATGCTCGAACTTCTGGCACAATATGATACAAGTCACTGTTTCCTGTGACTGCCAACACTCTTACCTATGATCTCAAATACAACTATATATGATAATAAACACAATTCTTTAGGCGCTAAAATATAGATAATTAACGGAGATATGAAGATGATCTTGACACCAACCATTCAGGCGAAAAAAGTATGAAAGGTATTGTAGCATTCATTGAATCCAAAAAGCAAGAGTTTGCAAAATTGCCCTTGTTTGACTTTCTAGCCAATAAACACATTCACGCGAATCAACGACTAATTTTTGCACCTGTACTCGCTCCTTTGGCTGTGGGATTGAGCGATTTAAATAAATATGTGCTCCGAGAATCTTCTAGTAATAACAAAGTTCAGGAACTCATTAATAAATATACTTATAAAAAAAACTATTATTGGCACGACTATCTAGAATACCTAGAGGAACTGGGCTTAAACCAATTAATGAGTTACGGGGATTTCAGACTGCTTTGGGGTGAAGAAACTAAAAAAACTCGATCGCTTTGTTCAGTGATCGAACGCTACGCTTGGAAAGCTTCTCCCATTCAGAAACTGGCGTTAGTGGAAATCCTCGAAGGCACTGCCCAAGTTTTTTTTGATGCGGCGCTAGCAGTGGTAATGGAATTACAGCAAATTAACCAAAAAGAATCTGTTGATTTTGGAGGATCTTATGGGGGTTTAGAAAATTATCACCTTTTAAACACGCCAGAGATGTTGCAAATTTTAGCAGAGATCAAACTTACAGATGCGGAATACCAAGCAGCTTTAGAATTAGCACAAAATTTATTTGAACTGTTCACAGAAGCGATGAACGAGCTGTTCAGACACAGCCAAACAAATTCTTGCAAGACTGTGCTGCAAATATCTTCAATTTCTGCCTTCGCTCATTGCGCGATCGACTGTCTCGATATTTGTTAGTTTAAACAATCACTAAATTATCTCGGTGTACCGCCGTTTCTACGCCTGCATAGCCTAAAATCTCAGCAATTTTCTCTGATTTACACCCCTGGATTTGTCTCAATTCTAAACTGCTATAATTCACAAGTCCTCTAGCAATTTGCTGGCCGGCTGCGTCGCACAACTGCACGGAATCATCAGCTTGAAATTCTCCTTCTACTTGAGCAATACCCGCTGCTAAAAGCGATTTTCCGCCGTGGGAAATTGCCTTTACAGCACCCGCATCTAAATATAGTTTTCCTGCTGGAATTAAAACGTTAGCTATCCAGTGTTTGCGAGCGTTTACAGGGCGCGGTTGAGGCTCGAATTGAGTACCGATCGACTCTCCGTTGAGTATTTTCTCGATATTACCAGGAAAGCAGCCGTCAGTGATGACAGTCCGCACTCCCGATGCAGTTGCTATTCTCGCGGCTTCAATTTTTGTCACCATTCCGCCGGTTCCCCAACCGCTGCGGGAATCTCCTGTTTGCACCTGAAATTCTGTGAGCTGTGCCATACTTTGGACTAGGGCGATCGGCTGTGCATCTGGATTGCTGCGCGGATCGGCGGAGTACAGCCGATCGACATCTGTGAGCACAAACAACCAATCTGCTTCTACCAAACTCGCTACTAGCGCCGAAAGCGTATCGTTATCGCCAAATTTGAGCTCGTCTACCGCCACAGTATCGTTTTCATTGACGATCGGAATCACGCCCAACCTGAGCAGTTGCTGAAAAGTATTGTAAGCATTAACATAACCGTTACGCTGCACTAAATCGCCCCTGGTGAGCAATACTTGAGCGATCGGCTGTTGCAGAGTAGTAAACAAGTCATCGTACACCCGCATCAGCCGCCCTTGGCCCACAGCCGCCACAGCCTGTTTCAGAGCAATGTTTCGCGGGCGTTCCGTCAAACCCAAGCGCGCGCAGCCCACCCCAACTGCACCCGAAGAAACCAAAACTACTCGATGGCCTTGCTGCCGCAAATCCGCTAAAATTTCGACCAATGCAGCAATAGTTGAAAGAGCTAAATTTCCCGTAGTCGATCGAGTCAGAGTCGAAGTTCCAATTTTAACAACAATAGTTTTAGTCTGTTGTCTGTTGACTGTTGACTGTTGACTGTTGACTGTTGACTGTTGACTGTTGACTGTTGCCATTAGTTACCAATTCCTAATTACCAATTCCCAATGCCCTATGCCCAATTCCCGATGCCCAATTTTAATCTTTAATTTTCAGAGATGCCCCCAAAGCTTGAGAAACCCAAACTTCAAAAGAGCGCACCGGATACTTGCGAAGCGCATAGCCAGCATCAACCATTGGTTCCACTAAAATAGTGAACATACCCAAACGATTACCTGCTAAAACATCAGTAAAAAGTCGATCGCCCACCATCGCCACCTGTTCCACCGGCAAATTCATTGCAGTCACTGCTGTTCGCAACTTGCGGCGCGACGGCTTAGCCGCACCCGTGATGTAAGGTAGATTCAAAGAATCAGCAATTCGACCGATCCGATTTTGACTTAAATTATTGCTCGCCAACCATAGCGATACCACGGGTTTAATTTCTTGCACCCACAAGCTGAGTTCAGGAGAAGCATTCATTGCCGTAATGGGAACGAGAGTTTCGTCCACATCCAACACTAATCCTTTAATCTGATATTTCTGCAGAATATCAGCCGTTAACTTCATGACTGAATCGCCTAGAACTAAGTCAGGCTGTAGTAGTTTACCCCAAGTCATAATGATTTTAGATTTTAGATTTTAGATTTTAGATTGAGAAATAAGAAATTGGGAGTTAAAGATTGACAAAGTAAAAAATCAAAAGTGAATAATTATTGCTTTTCCTTGGTTACTTTTGACTTTTTACTTTTTTATTAGTCATTGTCCATCTACTGACCCGATCGCACTTGTCGATCCACTTTAGCCACAGCAGCATCGTGTTCGGCCTGAGTGCGGCTAAAAATGTGAGTGCCGTCGTACCGCGCCATAAAATACAGGTATTCTGTATTTTCTGGAGTCAGAGTCGCCTCCAAACTTGCTATTCCCGGAGATGCGATCGGAGTTGGGGGTAGTCCTGGATTTATATAAGTATTGTAAGGAGAAGGCGTTTCTACTTGCTTAAAAGTCAGAGGCTTTTCCTTAGTTTGCCTGATGCCCAGAGCGTATTCAACTGTCGGGTCAGATCCCAACGCCATACCCTTTTTCAGACGGTTGTTGAACACTCCAGAAATGCGGTTCCGCTCGGATGCAACCACAGCTTCTTTTTCTACAATACTCGCCAAAGTCACCCATTCTTTGAGAGAGAGCTTCGTATTATTCTGATTTTTTTGATATACCGGCAAAGCTGTCTGCTCGAAACGGGTGAGCATTTGTGTGATCGCAGCTTGAGGAGTAATTCTATCGCCGTCTAGCTGATAAGTATCCGGGTACAAAAAACCTTCCAAATGAGGCAATCCGCTCGGCAGCCAAGGGAATTGAGCGTAAGGAATTTGACTCGCGGCCGCCATAAACTCCTTAGCCGGGAAAAAACCTTGCGCTTCAAAATAAGCGCTCATTTGTTGCAGCGACCACCCTTCTGGAATCGTGAAACTCTGCTGTACGACTTCGCCCTTCCAAATTTTCTCAGCAACTGCACTCAGAGGCTGAGTCGGCGACAGTTGGTAAGTTCCTGCTTGAAAACCTCCCTCGCGGTTTTGCAGAGTCAGCCAGCGGGCCCACATATTCCATGCCGAGCTCGATCGAATCAACCCCGCGGCCTCTAAATCCCGGCCGATTTTTTGACTGGGAGTACCCTCCGGGATTTGGATAGAAACAACAGCATCCTCTGGCGTGGAAGTTGACGTTTCAGCTATTTTAGGAGGCGCCGAAGCCCAGCTCCACCAAGCCCAGCCTTGCCAAGCGCAAACTCCCCAGATTGCCGGCAGCAACGCCAGATAAAACAACCATTTAGAGACTTGCGGAGTACCTTTTCGGCTCTCGCGCGCGCTGCCTTTTGTCATTTGTTCTTTATTCATAGTCCGTTGTCCTGGATAAGCGGCGGTTAACTAGCGACTCATGACTGATGACCTGCGATTGATGACCGAAAAGTTACGAATACAAGCCCTTTAAAAGACCCAATTCACGCGGCCCAATTCAAAAGCCCGATCGCGAAGGCAGAAGCGGCCACCTCGAAAAAGTTCGATTTGGCGAGCAGTTTACTGTTTTATAAAATAGTAAAAAATTCTGCTTTTTGCCATCAGGCCTTGTGCCTGCAATTAATATCTAATCAAGCTCGTCAAAGAACTGGTCTTCCAGCATAGGTAACATCGGTTCCAGCCTTTGGAACTCTTCTTCCGAGAGCAATTCTGGCTTGCCGTCGTCATCCATTCTAGCCAAGATAAAGAACGGGTCGAGAGGCGTATAAATCGCATATTCCTGTTCTTCGTGGTAGAAACTGGTCAGCCACATCAGCTCCTCGAACTCCGACTCCTCATCTGGATCGACATCGGATGCCATATCCTCTTCGGGAAATTCTGGCAACTCGCCAACCACAGTCAGCGTCACCGCCGTGCGTAGGAGCGTCAAGTTCTGCTCTTGCAGCACAACTTTAGCTGTATCAAAAATTTTGTCAATTTCGGTCTCGTCTTCTACAGGAATTGCTGCTTCGTCGTTATCGTCTCCCTGCCAAGTAAAAATTTCTACTGGCGAGTCAATTGGAAGCAGCAAAGCGTATTCTTGACCTTCTAGATTCATAGAATATTCTATGTTGCAAGTCAGCGATCGCCCAACTTCATCCGTCAGGGTGACGGACTCTTCGTTGGAATTGCCATTCTCTTTTTTGCGGTATGGGGATGAGGACATCGCGTGTATCTTATTTTCCGTCAATAATTCAGTAACGTTTGCTTGACAATGGGGAATTTTCGTGGCGATATTCTGGCTAAGTGGGCGATCGCCAGTCCACCAGCTTAAACCGCGAGACTCGCGGCCTTTTCCACAGGCGAGGAGTGCAGCGTTTAAATCTCAGTCGAGTCAGCAAGCGACACTGAGGACAAATCACGATTTGGTGCTTCTTCAGTACCGAGGTACAGCAGAATTTTCTCCAGTTTGTCAAGGGTTACAGGTGTGCGTAGCAAACTTGCACAACCAGGATATCACGCCTTTGTTACCAGCTATCAAGGATTGGGAAGGGCGGAGATATTTTGCCTCCGCTCGTCTAGCCACTGCTGCAAAATCAGGGCTGCTGCTTTGCGATCGATCGAACCCTTATTATTTTGCGACGGCGAAATCCCTGAAGCTTTCATCAATTCCTCTGCCTCAACCGAAGTCAGGCGCTCGTCCACATATTCTAGCGGGAGCTCTAAGGCTGCGGCGATGCGATTCGCATATTTCTGCACCTGTCGGGCTTGAGCACCCAATTCTCCGCTCAGAGAGTAGGGCAAGCCTGCCACCAAAATTTGTACTCTCCGCTCTCGCACCAGTTCTCGGAGATAAGCTACGTCTCGATCAAAGGACGATCGTACCAGTGTTGTAATGCCCGTAGCTATTAAACCGGTGCCGTCACACCCGGCGATGCCGACTCGTTTGAGGCCGATATCTAATCCCAGTGCAGAAATCCATAATTTATCGTTGGACATTATCAATCAAGCAATTTTAGATTTTAGATTTTAGATTTTAGGTTTACTGTTTTTTTGCGGAAATAATCTTATTTAACGAACCGCGAAGACGCGAAGGATGCGAACAAAGAAGATAAGAAAGTAAGAAGAAGATAGGTAATCTTAGGTTGATATCAATTAAAAGCAGAAGGGATATTTTGGGATTATGGCCGAAAAAAGGAATTTTTTGGATGATTAATTCTATTTTTTTCTGTCTTCTACCTTTTACCTTCTGCTTTCACTTATTAAGAATTGAATTCTCCTGGCCAGCCGCCGTCTAGAGGCAACTCTGGCAGATTTAAAGGCAAAATGCTGCTGCCATCAGTTGCTGCTGATTCGGAATTTTGGCCGCCCAAGGGGTTAACTTGATTCGTTTGACTGTTTCCTGAGTCAGTCAACAGCGGTTTTATCTCCGAGGATGCGGGCCCTGCTGCTGCTTCCCCCGCCATCGGGCCGAGCCAGGACATCCTGCCGGGTACGGGTTTGCGAGTTGGCTGGAAGCTTTGCAACATTTCTGATAGCTGGAGTCCTTCGAGAGAGACTAACTTGGACTCGCGCAATTTGTGCCACACAGATCGAGACATCAGCAAACTGTGTTCCACGCGCACTGCTCCAAATTGCTCTAAATAAGCTTCCCGTTCCGGCTGATAGTCAGCGGAAGCCAGTTGCAGGCTTTGAACTGGGAAATCTTGAACAAGGCGCGCCATCTGGGACAGGAGTTCTGGGTAAAGCCAAGTGTAAGCCGGGTGTACAGTCAACTGGGCGACGTGCGGTTGCTGGCCATTGCGGGATAGCTGCACCTGAAAATAGCCGATCGCGGCTTTGCGCTGCGGTTCAAACACGTAGCCGCTGACTACCTCGGTTTTGCCCAGCCACTGTCTGACACCTTCGACTAAAGCGCCGAAAAAACTGGTTTTGAAATCTTGAATGTGCCGATCAAATACTTGGCGCACCAGGGGCGGCATAGACGCGGTATCCAGTTGGTAGAGCAACTGAGCGTCTGCGTTGCTGACCGGCAGCAGATTGGGCAAATCTGGCGTCGAGGAAGCCATTTCTTGCAGGCGTTCTGGGGCGATCGTCCAGTAAGTCATCTGAGCCAAAGGCTGAAACCCGTTTTGCCGATACAAAGCCAAGGAAGTTTTGTCGCCGACATTCACTTCCAACAGCCACGTCCGCGCCTCCCAGACTGCCTCAAAGCAGTACCGCAGCAGCATGGAACCAATTCCTTTGCTGCGGGCTTCCGGGTCTACTCCTATGCGATCGATCCGCCAAGTGCTGCGGGTGCGGTTGAAAGGAGAAATCTGAATTATGCCCTTAACGCTCCCCTCTTCTTCGGCAACGTGGGCACGGAACAGGGACTGACAAGGGTTGGGAAACAAGCTAAAAATCTTTAGTAGTCCGTACCAGCGACGAATCTGCTGCAACTTTCTACCTAATACCACGTCGCAGCTTCCGCCCTTGCTGTTTTCTGGCTCTTCGGCTGTTTCCGCGCACAGTTGTTCCATCACCTCGATGTCGCGATACTGAAACGGGCGAATCACAACCTGGTTTTGGTTTTGGGAGGGAAATGAAGTCATAGCATACAAGTGGAGAATGGAAATTTAAAAATAAAAATTCAGAAAGGGGAAGAGTTAGAGAAGTTTTGAGTTTTGAATTGGTAAATTTTGATTTCAAAACTTATAACTTTTGATTCTTCTCCCTTTCTTGCGCGATCGAAAATTAAAAATTTCAAATCATCTTTTTGAATTTTTAATTTTCTGTTTTCAACTCAAGATTTTTGTTGCAGAGGTCGAATTACAACGACTGGTGTGCGCTCGTCAGCATTCCCGGCGGGGTTGCTTCGCAAGGCTTGCTCTAAGAATGTTACCGATAAATCGGAGGTCGCTGCTAATATCTTAACTGCTTTCAAGTCATTAGCGTCTACGATCGCCGCCGCAAGTCCGGTTTCTCGTTGAATTTCTTCTACAACTTGCTGAGGATTGTCCGGGCCTAGGACAATAAATTGGTCGAAGGGAGGCAAAGTCCCCGTAACGTCGTCGATGAGCCTGGCTTGTTCCCCTGCTAGTTGGTAAAAGACTCCCGGTTTGCCGAATATTTTGGCCACAGCGCCGATCGCAAAAGCTGCTACTACGCGCCAAGGGCCAACTACATCAACCAACGTCTGCATCCCGCAAGCCGTGGCCAAACTCGACGTGGGCAAGAAAAACAAACACACTCGCTTTGCCGCCCATCCGGGTTTGACTTCGCTGGGATGGCGGTAGCGTCCCTGCATCAAAGCTAGGGGAGTTTCTGCCAGGGCGACAATATCGCCTTTCTGGGCGCGCGGCAGCACGTACCGTTTGACAATTTCGACTGGATTGTCCAATTCCGCCAGTATGTGAGTGCGAATGGGCAAGACTTCTGCAACTCCGACATTTCTGGCGATGGGTACGGTGTCGGAGTTAGGAAATTGCAGGGGGACTACTACGTTACGGACTTTGGGGATGCGCCCGCCCGGGCCGTAGGTGACGAAGTGTACTTGCACCCAAGCTGACTGCAATTTGGTTAAATCTTGCCCTTGAATGTCTACAGAAACTTTAATTTTCGTGTTTTTTTGGGCTTTAACAATATAGCCGAACCAGTAATCGTCTGCTCTGGCTGCTGCCTCTTTGTGGCAAGGAATCACCTTTGTCTGGGAAGTAACGCCATCTAAACTTCCGTCAGACAGCAGTTTCACCTGCGCCCGCACTTCCGGCAACATAATCTCAAACCGCTGTGTCAGGTTGCGGAACTCCATTTCCCCGACTAAAAGATAGCGGTTGGGTTCCGAGATGGCTAAGTGCCATTCTCCGGCTGTTAGTTCTAGTTTATTTGGACTTCCAGTCCGGCGATAGTTCAACTCTAGGCCTAACCCGCCCAATGCTAGCAGCGAACCGGCTGCTGCGACTCCTGTTGCTAAAGTCTCGATCACTCTAATTACCGCCCATAATAATTTCTGTTTACTTTAGTCGATCTCTGTCACTTCGAGCGACGATCCGGTAGTAATTGAAGTTTTGGGGGTTGTTGGGGGCGATCGAACTTATGCCCAATTACACGTAAGTGCGCTCGTCTCTGGTGGCTACAGTGGTTAAGTTGCTGTTCAAAAAGCTCTCCTCGTGAGTTAGATCACTCCAAAATCTGACCTTGCTTAATCAGGGTATGAAAAAATTTAGTTGAGAATCCCGAATCTTTGTGGATACTGGTTTCTATGACTTGCATATTTAGCCTTTCCTATCCTAAATCAGCAACGTCTACAAAACAAATTACTTAATTCAATAGTAGGAATTTTTCTAAAAAATATATTGTATATTTTTTTAGAGGTTAATTTATAAGCAGGAACTCCACATTTTTTTAGAACAATACTCCGGACAGTTTTTAAGCAGCCAAAGTACCATAAGACAAGACTGAAGGAAGATTAGGGTGATTTAAAATCAAATCCCGGTCTAAATCTAACTTATCAATAAAGGTACAAAGTAGATGCTTATTGAATTCCAGCCGTTTATAAGAGGCCAGAGAAAATACAAACGACTTGGCAGATGAATGACAACTAGAGAGTTCATGTTTAGCTAAGTTTAAGGCAATAAGACTGGCATTAAAATGAAAATCAAGCCGTGGTAAATGACGAGCTTGACAATCAGACAATCCCGTAAATTGCTTGGCATCCCGAAAAA